>JANPCY010000125.1:0-2894 GCA_031431175.1 Steroidobacteraceae bacterium
AACGATGACCTAGGCGCACGTTGATGGGCTGCATACGACCCACAGCCGACGTACGGTTCTCCCGATAGCAATGGGATGGACCCCACCTCACCTAATCGGCATCTAAGAGGTCCTTGAGCGCGGACTCGGCCTTCTCCAGCGGGAACTGCATGCCCATCTCGCGGAACATCGACAGCGCGGTACCGAACTGCTCTTGCGCGCCTCGTTTTTCGCCTGCTTTCGTGGCAAGCTCCCCGAGCGCGAAATGACACTGTGCTTCCAACGGGCGCATGCCCAGTTCGTGCGCGAGCACCAGAGCTTGTTGATAGCTGTCTCGAGCTTGGGTCGCATTCGCGGACGCGTCATGGCCGTAAATGTTGCCCAGCAGATAGAGGGTGCGAGCTTCGTAACCCCGCTGCCCGAGTTCGCGAGCCAGCTCCAGCGCCCGCTGCCCGGTCGTTACCGCTTCGTCGATCCGCCCCGCGCGGCCGTACGCATCGCCCAGCAAGGCAAGTACCGGCTGCACATATGCCAAGATGCCTTTCGAATCGGCGAACTGCCAGGCACGGTCAAACAGCGCGAGCGCATCGTCGAGTTGGCCCGACACGTTGAATGCTTCACCGAGGGTCGCCGCCATGACCAGTTGTGGGAAGGGGAGGTCAGCGGCGGCGTAGGTCTGCAGACAGCGCTGCGCGAGGTGAAGCGCTTGTTGGAAATCGCCCTTCCGAAGATGGACTGAGCCCAGCAATGCCTCTGCCATCGCGCGTAGATAGAGATTATCGAGCGTCTGCGCGAACTTCGCGGCTCGCTCTGCATGCAGCATCGCCTGATCGAACTTCCCGAGCTCGATAAAGCAGAGCGCTAAAACGCTCTGCGACACGTAATAGCTGAATCTAGTCAAGGCTTCCTGAAAAACTCCGGCCCCCGACGGCTCGAGCAGCCGCGCGGGGATCTCCTCGGGCTCAAGCCCAACGTCGCGCTGGTAGAAGCCGATGGCGATGCGATAGGTACCGAGGAACCAATGCGGAAGTCCCAGAGAATGCCTGGCAATGATGCGCAGGGTCGGTTCCTGCAAGGCTTCCGCGATTGCCAGGGCACGCTCGCCATGTTCTATTCCCTCGCCGCTACGGCCCATATTGCTCAACGCCATGCTAACTGAGCAATGGACCAGGGCTTCGCGGCGGGGATCCTCGAGGGCTTTGGCCAGCGGCTCTGCTGCGCGGGCCAGCTCAAGCCAGCGCGCATATTCTCCGAGCGGCGCCAGGCACGGGCGCGCGGCCAGGCGCAGATCCACGGCCTGCTCCAGGGTGGCTCTGCTCTGGGCCAAATGCGGCAGCACGGCGATGGCCTGCTCCAGGTGTGACCACGCCTCCCGGTTCGCAGAGCGGCCAAGCGCCTTTTCACTGGCCTGGCGAGAGTAGCCGAGCGCCTCGTCCCACACCTCGCCGCGCACTGCGTGATGGGCCAGCCGCTCGATTTGCTCTGCCAGCCGATCGGCGTAGAGCCGCTCGATCGAGGCCATGATCTGGACGTGCAGCGCCTTGCGCCGCTCCTGCAGCACGCTGCCGTAGGCGACTTCGTGGGTGAGCGCGTGCTTGAACGTGTATTCGAGGTCGGGGAATAGGCTCTTCTCGTAGACAAACTCCGCAGCCTGCAGCGTCCCCAGATGTTGGCGCAGGGCTTCTTCGGGAACCTCTACGATAGCTTGCAGCAGCGCGTAGGGCACATCCTTGCCGATCATCGCCGCTGCTTGTAAAAGTTGCTTGTCCTCAGCGGCCAGCCGGTCGATGCGGGCAGCGAGAATGGCCTGGACCGTGGCCGGTACTCGGATGCTGGTGAGTGGGGCCGTCAGTCGATAGGCGCCGCGGCTGCCTTGCAGGTCCCCGGTTTCCACCAGCGTGCGCACGCTCTCCTCGAGGTACAAGGGGTTGCCCTGGGTGCGCTCGATCAGCAGGCGCGCGAGTGGTTGCACGGACGCATCCGCACCAAGAAGGGTGAGCAGCAGTTCCTCGACACTTTCGCCGCTCAACGGGTCGATGCGAATCTGGGTGTAGTAGGTCTTGCCGCTCCAACGCGGCGCGTACTCTGGGCGGAAGTTGACCAACAGCAGCAAGCGAGCCGTGGGCAGACTCTCCACCAGGCTGTCCAAGAGCGCCTGCGTCTCGCTGTCGATCCAGTGCAGGTCCTCGAACACCAGCACGAGCGGCTGCACCTGGGCTTCGCGAAGGACGAGGCGCTTGCAGGCGTCCAGCGTGCGCATACGCTTTTGCACCGGATCGAGTGGTGTCCACTTCTCGTCCTCAACGGCGATATCTAATAGCGCGAGCAGCGGCACCAGATGGGGTTCGAGCGCGCGATCCAGCGTCAGCAGCTTGCCGGTGGCCTTCTCTCTGATGCGCCGCTCATCGTCGCGATCTTCGATCTGGAAGTAGCTCTTGAGCAGATCGATCACCGGGCGATAGGCGCTGGCCTTGCCGTAGGACACGGAGGCGCTTTCCAGTATCAGCCAGCCCTGGGTGCGATGCGAATGGCTGAACTCCCACACCAGGCGAGATTTGCCCACTCCGGGCTCGCCCACCAGGGCCACGATCTGCCCGTGTCCGGCGTGCGAACGCTCAAGTGCTGCGAACATCTGCGTGATCTCGGCGCTGCGGCCGACGAACTTGGTCAGCCCGCGCGCCGCGGCGGCCTGCAGGCGGGTGCGGGCTGAGCCCGTACCGGTGAGCTCGAAGACTTCAACCGGCTCGTTAAGCCCCTTGACTGGGACTTTTCCGCGCGACTTGACAGAGACATACCCCTCGGCCAGGTGCAGTGTCGCGGCGGTAAGCAGAGTCGTGCCGGGGCTGGCAAGTTGTTCCATGCGGGCCGCCAAATGGGTGGTCTGCCCTGGTGGGGTGTGGTTGGGGGGGGGTTGG
>JANPCY010000126.1:0-5071 GCA_031431175.1 Steroidobacteraceae bacterium
CGACACGAGGCCGTCGCGGATCAGGAGTTCATTCTGGCTCTTGAGCAGGTCCTGGCGTTCCTGGTGGCCGAGCTGGTGCAACGCGGGAAAGGCCTGCAGGAGCGCGGGCATCTTCTGCGCCGCTGCGAGCGTATCGACGGCGGGCAACAGCCCTTCGATCGCAAGCCGTTGGTCTGCACCCGCCTGCCCCTCGATGAACGCGAGCTGCCGGCCACGCGCATCGCCCGTCGCATCCAGCGCAAGCGCGAGGAACAGTGCCCTCGCCGACTCCGCATCGCCTGCGGCGGCGGTGATGGCCGCCGGCAATGACACGCGCAGTTCCTGGGCGCGCTGCACATGGAGCGTACCCGGATTCCCTACCAGCTGCGCAACCATCGCAGGCGCCAGCACGATCGCCCCCTGCAACACGCCCTCGAGTCGCCTAGCCGCATCGGGCTGCGGCCGACTCGCCTCTTCGGTGGTCAGTGCACGCTCCTGATTCATCCGGATCCGCATCGCCTCGAATTCCCCGGGCCGGAAACCCGGATCGATTTCGCGGATGCGTTCTTCAAGCGGCGGATGTGTCGCAAAAGCCCGCGTGACACCAGATGCAAATAGCAAATGCGCCACTTGCTCGGCATCGGTGTCCTGGAACTTCGACCCGACACCAAGCGCGCCGATCTTGACCAGTGCGCCGCGCAGACCCATCGGGTCTCGGGTGAACTGCACGGCGGATGCGTCCGCGAGCGACTCGCGCTTGCGCGAGACCGCCGCCTGGATCAGGCGCCCGAAGAACAGGCCGATGTAGCCGAGGATCATGACCGCCAATGCTGCCGCCATGATCACGGCTATGGCGCCGCCGCCCTTGCGGCCGCCGCCACCGCGCGGCGCGAAACGCAGCACGAAGCGGCCGATGATCGCAATCACCATCAGGCCGAACAGCCAGCCGATGAGTCTCGTGCTGAGCCGCATGTCGCCATTCAGCACGTGGCTGAACTCGTGCGCGATCACGCCCTGCAGCTCCGTCCGGTTCAAGGTGGTGAGTGCGCCGCGGGTCACGGCGATCGCGGCATTGGAGGGGTTGTGGCCCGCAGCAAATGCGTTGATGCCGGCCTCGCGCTCTAGCACATAGACCGCCGGCACCGGCACACCCGAGGCGATCGCCATTTCCTCGACCACATTGAGCAGGCGCTTGCGAAGCGGGTCGTTGGTGTCGGGGGTCACGCGCGTGCCGCCGACCGACTGCGCCACGACGCTGCCACCCGCACTGAGCTGGCTCGACTTGATGAAGCTCGATACGGCGATGACGCCGAGCACGACGAATGAACTCAGCGTGACGAGGCCCGGAAACTGCTGGAACCACAACCCTGCTTCCGGTGGCGCGACGGTGAGCGCGTCCTGCGAGAGGATTGTTGCAGCTGTGACGACGACGAAGTCGACTGCGATGACGCAGGCCACGATCGCGAGGACGAACAGCAGCACCAGCCAGCGCGACAGCCGGCGGGTTTCGGCCTGCCGCCTGAAGAAATCCATGTCGGTTCAACCCGTCGCGTGGATCAGGTGAAACTGACCTTCGGGACCTCGCGCTTCTGCGGCGATTCGATCTCGAGCATCTGCGCCGGCATGAAGCCGAATGAACCGGCGATGATGCTGTTCGGGAACACTTCGCGGGTGTTGTTGTAGCCGAGCACGGCGTCGTTGTAGGCCTGGCGCGCGAAGGCGACCTTGTTCTCGGTCGAGGTCAGCTCCTCGGAGAGCTGCATCATGTTCTGAGTCGCCTTGAGATCCGGATACGCCTCGGCCAGCGCAAACAGGCGGCCGAGCGCGCCGGACAACTGGTTGTCGGCGCTCGCGAGCCCCTGCACCGCGGCGGGATCACCCGGGTTGGCGGCGGCGGCCTTCAGGCCGGTGACAGCGACATTGCGCGCCTTGATCACTGCCTCGAGCGTGTTGCGCTCATGGGCCAGGTAGCCCTTGACGGTTTCGATCAGATTCGGGATCAGGTCGTACCGGCGAGTCAGCTGCACGTCGATCTGCGCGAAGGCGTTCTTGTAGCCATTGCGCGACGTGACCAGCCGGTTGTAGATCCCGACCAGAAACAGGACCAGCAGGACAACAACGGCAAGCATTACCCAGATCATTGCAGCGCTCCTAATTGGTGCCGGGTCGCAGGTTCGTAGTTTCTCATATCGGTGCCCTATTCGGTGCCGGGTCGCAGGTTCGCAGTTTCTGGATGATGTGACTGCATATCTGTCCAATCAAGGCTCTTTTCAAGGGCTAAGCTCTTGCGCCCACTGCGTTTACTGCGGAGGTTGATCGATGGCGCGCCGGCTCCGCCTGCATGTCCCAGGCGGTTTTTATCACGTCACCCTGCGCGGCAACCATCGGCAACCCGTCTTTTTCGCCGAAGCCGATCGCGGCCGGCTGGACGATGTAGTTGGCGAAGCAGCTCATCGCCTGGCGGCGCGGGTTCACGCCTACTGCTGGATGACCAACCACATTCATGTGCTGGTGCAGATTTCCGATGCGCCGCTGGGCCAGCTCATTCTTCGAATTGCCAGCCAGTACGCCCGCATGGTGCAGACGCGCCTGGATACCACTGGCCACCTTTTCGAACGACGCTACCACGCGGTGCTGGTTGATGCCGACGCCTACCTGGTAACGCTTGTCCGCTACATTCATCTCAATCCGGTCCGCGCCGGCCTGGTCACCGATCCTGCCGAATACCCATGGTCCAGCCACCGTGCCTATCTCGGACTGTCTCAGCACGACTGGGTCACAACGGAATTCACGTTTCGCATGCTCGCCAACCAGCCCAGCCACGCCACCGCAAGGTACAGGGAGCTCATGGGGAGTTCCGAGCCATGCCGCTGGGGGACAGGCGAACTGATCCCCCATCGCGACGAGCCGCAAGTCATTGGCTCCGACGCGTTTGTCGCCAGAATCAAGGGTGCTGAATACCGCCCGCGCTCCCACCAGAGTCTGGACGACCTGATCCGCGCTTGTAGCGAGCGCTTTCAGGTAACGCCGGAATCGCTCGCATCAGCATGCCGGGCGCGACATCTTGCCGTCGCCCGGGCCTGGATTGGCCACCAGGCACTGGCGGGACGGATAACCAGCATCTGCGAAGTTGCCAGGCGCCTGCATCGTAGCGAAGGCGCCATTCGATATTTGATGAATCAGCATGCCGCGGGCGTTCGCGAACAATAACTACGAACCTGCGACCCGGCACCGAAGCCAGGCGGAGATGTCCCGGACTTCCTCGAGGCAAACCTGGTGCTGCATCGGGTACTCCTTCCAATCGACCGCGTAGCCTTCGGTGCGCAACAAGTCTCGCGACGAGCTGCCGAGTTGCAGCGGCAACACCGGGTCGAGACTGCCGTGGCACATCAGGATCGGCAGGTCGCGGTTGGCCTGTGTGGCCTCGGCGGCGAGAGTCCTGGGCAGCGACAGGTAGGCCGACAGCACCATGACGCCCGCGAGGCGCTCACCATGCCGCAGCGCCGCGTGCAGTGCAATGACGCCGCCCTGGGAGAAACCCGCAACCACGATCTGGTTCGCCGCGACACCCGCATCGCGTTCGCGCTGGATGAATTTCGCGAGAATGACCGCAGACTCGCGGATGCTGGTTTCGTCCGCGGCACCGCTCGCCGACAATTCCTTGATGTCGTACCAGGCGCGCATTCGCATGCCATTGTTGATCGTGACGGCTCGCATCGGCGCATGCGGAAAGACAAAGCGCACCACCGGACTCGGCGGCAATTGCAGTTCCGGCACCATCGGCACGAAGTCGTGGCCGTCGGCGCCCAGGCCGTGCAGCCAGATCACACTTGCCGACGCGGAGGACGATGGCGAAAGGACCACTGCCTCCGCGGATTCCTCCATCAGCATTTCAGGTACTTCCAGTTGCGCGGCTTGCCTTCCGCCATCCACACGATCGCGGTCGCCAGGCGCTTCTGCCGGGTTACATCCTGTTTCGCCTCGGTAATCCACTCGATGTACTCACGCTTGTGGCTTGGGCTGAATGCCTCGAACGTCTTCTTCGCCAGAGCGTTACGCCCCAGGGCCGCGGCGAGATCGGGTGGCGTCTTGGCCGGGGGCTTCTTCTTCAGGTTTGTGCGCTTCGGGTTCTTCACGCCCGCTTCATTCAGCGCAACGCCTTGCCGGATCAGATCGATGAGCGTTTCATCCGGCGGCAACTGTGAAACATTGGTGACGCTCCCCCCGCCAAATGGGGAACTGGCATCGCTCTTCATGGCGGCCGATTTTCCCTTCATGAGCGATGCTTTCAACATGCCCCATGACACATGCTTCTTGAACGCCGCGAAGCCGCCGACCATTCCCTTGTATTCGAAGCTCGGGCAACCCCATTTGATCTTCTCGTCCAGCCGCGCGTCGGCCTTATGAAACAGCGCGCGGAGTTTCCTGATGATGGGCCGGGCGAACGGTTGAGCCTCTTCAATGTATGAATCGACCGCGGGGTTCTTCTTTCCCATGCCGGCGATTGTACGAAACGGCGGAGTAGGACTGGAATTCATTGATCTTGAATCGTCAATTCGACTTGCGTAGAGTCGCCGATTGCCCATTCAAGGAGCCGCACGATGGACGTTGAAGTGATGCCCACCCTGATCGATCACGTTCGCGACCGCGTAATCGACCTGGATTGGCGTTGACGGAGTCTCAAAGTGCGGGTCGAAGGGCATACGCCAAAACTTGACAGCGCCCGCGCGATTGATACGGTATGCGGCTCGCTTTGGCGGCGGGTTGCATCCCGCCGCCGCTTTTTATCCCCTGGCGCATTCGCCGCCGGGCGGCTGCTAAAGGCAGTCGGCTCAAGGAGTTAGTCATGCAGCCGGTCCAGAAAATCAGCAAAATGCGCAAGCGAAAACGCCGCGCCCACCATGCGTTGACGCCGACCCAATATGTGCATTGCGCGCAGTGTGGCAACGCCAAACTCCCGCACGCCGCCTGCGGCAACTGCGGCTTTGTGAATCCAGGCTTGGCGCTTGCGGTTGATGAAAAGCAGAGCTAGTCGGCTTTAGCTGGGCAACGGGAGGCTCACGGTGCGAGTTGCGGTCGACGTAATGGGCGG
>JANPCY010000127.1:0-5333 GCA_031431175.1 Steroidobacteraceae bacterium
CGTCGTCGAGCTTCGCGTCAAAGCTGGCGACACCGTCGCGCGCGGCGACGTGCTCGCAGTCGTTGAAGGCATGAAGATGCAGCACGCGATCAAGGCTGGCCGTGCGGGACGCATCGCGACGGTATTGGCGCATGCGGGCGACCTGGTCGACGCGGACACCGTGCTATTTGACATAGAGTCGGTCTGACCGATCGGTTGTTTTGCGGCGCAATATCCGCTAACGTACTGTTTCTGTTGAACTGTCAGCACTTTTGTTCGCAGGTGCAGTAAAGGAATTCATGCAGCTTTCCAGGAAATTGGTCGCCATTACCGGCGGCGGCCGCGGACTCGGCCGGGCTATGGCGCTCGCCTTTGCCACCAAGGGTGCCGATGTCGCCGTGCTTGATGTCATTGCCGGGGACCTCGATGACACCTGCACGCTTTGCAAGGCTCTCGGCGTTCGCGCAATGCCTTACCGGACCGACGTCACCGACGAGTCCCAGGTCATCGCGAATCTCGATGCCATCGTCGCCGACTTCGGGCGGCTGGACGTGCTGGTCAACAATGCGGGCATCACGCGTGACGCCCTGCTGGTCAAGGCGAAAGACCGGGAAATCACTTCCAAGATGTCGCTCGCACAGTGGAATGCCGTGCTGAATGTCAATCTGACGGGCGTTTTCCTTTGTGCGCGCGAGGCGGCGGATCGCATGATCCGCCTCGGCAATGGCGGGTTGATCATCAATGTCTCTTCGATTTCGCGCGCAGGAAATGCCGGGCAGACCAACTACTCAGCCGCCAAGGCGGGCGTCGCCGCGATGACGGTCGTCTGGGCCAAGGAACTGGCGCGCCATGGCATCCGCAGTGCCGCCATCGCACCCGGTTTCTGCGCCACCGACATCCTCGCGGCCATGAAACCCGAGCTCGTCGCCCGGGTCACAGAGGCAGTGCCATTGCATCGGCTCGGTGATCCCGCTGAGATCGCCTCCACCGCCGTCTATATCGCCGAGAATGACTTTGTGAACGGCCGCGTCATTGAAGTGGATGGGGGCTTGAGGCTCTAGCGAACTGTAAACTGTCGCCGGGGGACACCAAATGAAACTGGATCAGGTCAGGGCAGTCATTACCGGCGGTGCCTCGGGCCTCGGGCTCGCGACCGCTCAGCGACTCGTTGCTGCGGGCGGCCGGGTCACGCTCCTCGACGTGCAGGACGCGACCGGCAAGTCGGCGGCGGGCGCAATGGGCAAGGCCGCCCGCTACAGCGGCTGCGACGTGACCAGTGAATCCGCCGTGGACACCGCAATCCGCGAGTCCGCGGAATGGATGGGCGGCCTGAACCTGGCTGTCTCCTGCGCCGGTGTCGCAACCCCCGGCAAGCTCCTCGGCCGTGACGGGCCACTTTCTTCCGCCGCGTTCCAGCGCGTGCTCGCAATCAACACGACTGGCACTTTCCATGTCGATCGCGCGGCTGCCGCGCTGATGCAGAACAACGAGCCAGACGCCGATGGCGAGCGCGGCCTGCTGATCCATACAGCTTCAGTCGCGGCCTATGAAGGCCAGATCGGCCAGGTCGCGTATGCCACGTCGAAGGCGGCAGTGGTCGGCATGGTACTGCCACTCGCGCGCGAGCTCGCGCGCTTCGGCATCCGTGTCGTCGGGATCGCGCCGGGGCTGTTCGGAACGCCGATGATGGCCGGGCTACCACAGGAGGCACAGGATTCGCTCGGCAGGCAAGTACCGTTTCCCCCGCGCCTCGGGCGACCTGAGGAATACGCAGATCTCGTCGCGGCGATCTGCACGAATTACATGCTCAATGGCACCACTATCAGGCTTGACGGGGCGATCAGGATGGCAGCGAGATGAAATGCGCTGGGCGCCTGTTGTGGAGCGGGCTGATTGCCGTATTGATCCTTACCGGATGTGTGAGTCAGCCGCTCACAACTGGCGCAAGAACACGCGCGCTCGGCGGCATCAATATCCCGATCGAGTACTACCACCTCGGCAACGGCCTCAAGGTCGTTCTGGCGCAGGATGCATCGGCGCCGACGGTCACGGTCGGCATGTATTACCGCATCGGATTCCGGATCGAGCCACGCGACCGCACCGGCTTCGCGCACCTGTTCGAGCACCTGATGTTCCAGGGCTCGACCAATCTCGGCAAGATGGAATTCATCCGTCTGGTCGAGGGCAATGGCGGTGTCGTGAACGGCTCGACGCGCCTTGACTACACAAATTATTTCCAGATCGTGCCCGCCCACACGCTGGAGACGATCCTGTGGGCCGAAGCAGATCGCATGAAGGGTCTCGCGATCACCCAGGAAAACCTGGTGAACCAGCAGGGCGTCGTCAAGAACGAAGTCAACGACAACGTGCTGAACCAGCCCTATGGCGGCTTTCCTTGGCTGTCGATGCCCCAACTCGCGAACGAGAACTGGTACAACGCCCATAACTTCTACGGCGACCTTGCGCACATCGATGCGGCGACACTCGAGGATGCGCGTGCGTTCTTTGACGCCTATTACACACCCGGCAATGCCGTGCTGGTTGTCGCGGGCGATTTTGATGGGGCGCAGGCGCGCGCTTGGATCGAAAAATACTTTGCGCCGCTGCCGGCTCGCACGCAGGCGGCACGACCGGACATCTCCGAGCCGCCGCAACTCAGTGAAAAGCGCAAGTCCTACGTGGATGTGCTCGCGCCGCGCCCGGGCCTCGCGGTCGCCTGGCATGTGCCGGAACGCGGCACACCCGAGCATTACGCCTTCGGGCTGCTGGATGAGATCCTGCTGCAGGGCGAGGACAGCGCCCTGTGGCAAAAACTGGTGCAGGAACGCGGTTACAGCAGCGGCGTGGGCGGTGGCATCAACCTGCTCGGAAACATGTTCAATTACGACGGCCCGATGTTGTGGACCCTTTATCTGGTACACGACGCGAGCGTTTCACCCGATACGATCCTCGCGGATATCGATACGGAAATTGCAAGGCTCCAGAATGCGCCACCGACCCAGGCGGAGCTCGATCGGGCGCTGACCAAGATCCGCGCCGAGCTTTACGACCTGGCCGGTTCGAGCAACAGGTTCGGGCTGGTGGACTTCCTGGCCGCGTTTTCGCTCTTTGACGACGACCCGACGCGCATCAATCACATCGAATCCGAATTCCGGGCGGTCAAGCCCGAGATGATTTCCGCGGTCGCAAGAAAATATCTGCAAGTCAACCAGCGGAGCGTCTTGATCCTCGAGCCGGGTCCGGCAGCGGCCGGAATGCAACCATGAATCGATTCATCGGCTTGGCGCTGACACTGCTCACATTTGCTGCAGCGGCAGAGGGCCGTGAGATACCGCCTGCGCCTGGGCAGCCGCGCGATTTCACGTTGCCGGCGCGGGAAACCGTAAAACTCGCCAACGGCCTGTCGCTGACCTTCATAGCTTACGGCACCGTCCCGCTGGTGACCGTATCCGCGATCGTCAGGACCGGCAATATCGACGAAGGGGAGTCGACCTGGCTTGCGGATGTTGCGGTCGAGATGTTCAAGGAAGGCACGACCACGCGCTCGGCCGCCGACATCGCGCGCACCGCTGCTGGCATGGGTGGCTCACTCAGCGTCGGCGCCGGCGCCGAGCAGACCTCGGTCGGCATATCCGTATTGTCGGAACACGCAACGGCAGCCGCCAATCTCGTCGCCGATGTACTTCGTAACCCACGCTTCCCGGAATCCGAATTGCCACGCGTGCTCGCGAACTTCGAGCGCAGCCTCAGTGTTGCCCGCTCAGAACCCGACTCGATGGCAGGTGAAGCGCTTGCCAGGCTTGTATACGGAAATCACCCGTTTGGGCACGTACTGCCCGTACCGGGGCAACTCGAGGGCTATAACATCGCCGCCGTGCGCGGCTTCTATGAGCGCAATTTCGGCGCCCGGCGCACCCATGTGTATGTTGCCGGCCGTTTTGACCGAGCCACCCTTGAGGCTGCGCTTCGAAGCGCCTTCGCCGATTGGCGCGAGGGTGCGTCGCCCTCCGACCTGCCGCCCAAGGCGAGCGATGTACTGCAACTGCAGTTGATCGACCGCCCGGATGCGCCGCAATCATCGCTGCGCATGGCGGTGGCGGTACCAGATCCTTCGGCCGCGCTCTATTTCCCGACCACGCTGACCAATAGCCTGCTGGGCGGCACCTTCAGTTCACGCATCACGACCAATCTGCGCGAGGACAAGGGATACAGCTACTCGCCAGACTCCTCGATCAGCGCCCGCCGGGGCAATGCCTTGTGGGTCATGAACGCGGAGATCACCGGCGACCATACGGCCGCGGCACTCACCGAGATTTTCCGCGAGATCGAGCGCCTGCAGCACGAGCCGCCAGCCGCGGAAGAGCTCGATGCAATCAAGCGCTACCGCGCCGGAATATTCGTAATCGGCAATTCCTCGCCAAATGGCGTGCTGGGCCAGCTCGCGTTCATGGACCTGCACGGGCTGCCGCCGGAATTCCTGGCGCATTGGGTCGCGAACATGTATGCCGTGACGCCGCAACAGGTCACGGACATCGCGCAACGCTTCATCCTGCCCGCGCGCATGACGATCGTCATCGTCGGCGACCTGAAGAAAATCGGCGACAGCGTCCGCGCATTGCCGCAATTGCAGGGGGCGCGCATGCCATGACCGATCGTGACGTCATGGAATACGACGTCGTGATCGTCGGTGCAGGCCCGGCCGGTCTTGCCACTGCAGTTCGCCTCAGGCAATTGAAGCCCGAACTGTCGGTTTGCGTGCTTGAAAAAGCCTCGGCGATTGGCGCGCACATGCTCTCAGGCTGCGTGTTGGAGCCCGCAGCACTCGATGCGCTGCTGCCTGAATGGCGAAAGTCGCCGCCCGGCATCTGTGTACCGGCGAAACGCGACGAATTCTGGTTCCTGACGCAGAAGTCAGGCATCCGACTGCCAAATCCGCCACAGATGCACAACCGCGGCAATTTCATCATTTCGCTCGGCTTGCTCGTGCCATGGATGTCGCAGCGAGCCGAGGCACTGGGCGTGGACGTATTCCCCGGTTTCGCCGGCGCCGAGTGCCTGAAAGAAGGCGGTCGAGTTGTGGGTGTGCGCCTCGGCGACATGGGTCTCGGCAAAGATGGCGAGCCTGGCCCGAATTACGCGCCGGGCGCTGACATCCACGCCGGCACAACGATTCTCGCGGAGGGTTGCCGCGGCAGCATCACGAAGAAGGTCGTCACGCAGCTCGAACTCGACGCCGGCTGTTCACCACAGACCTACGGCCTCGGCTTCAAGGAGCTCTGGCAACTGCCGCCGGGTCGCGCCGAAGCCGGCCTGATCCAGCACACGATCGGCTGGCCGGTCGACAGCCACACCTA
>JANPCY010000128.1:0-2529 GCA_031431175.1 Steroidobacteraceae bacterium
TCAACAAGTTCAGCGAGATCGGCCTGCGCAAGGCCTACGATCTCTTCCAGAATGCGCTGCTGCAGGATCCGGGTTTTGCGCGCGCCTACGCCGGTATCGCAGACGTGTGGTGCGACCTCGCGGATGACTGGGTCCCACCCGACGATGCGTATCCTCGTGCCAAGTCGGCCGCCGAGCGGGCCCTGCAACGAGATCCCGAACTCGCCGATGCGATGATTTCGATCGGCAAGGTGCTGTGCTGGCATGAATGGAAATTCCCAGAAGGCGTGCGTCACGTGGAGCGCGCCGTGGTGCTCAGTCCAAATAACGCGGAAGCGCACTGGGTCCTGGGAACGGCTTTACCGCTGGTGGGACGCCTGCAGGACGGCATCGCCGAGGTGCGCCGCGCACTGGAACTCGACCCGCTTCGGGTCGAGTACTTTGGATGGGCCACGCGCATGCTCTTGTATGCCGGGGACTATGACGCGGCGATCGCGCAGGGCGCGGAGACGTTTGAGATTGATGAAAAGTATGGCCGCGGATTCGTGTTCGTCGGGTCCGCCTACCTCGCCAAAGGCGACGCAGAACAGGCCCTCAACTGGTTCCAGCGTGGCCAGAGCCTCGACACGGCGGTACGTTCGTACGACGCGATGATCGTCCGGGCGCTGGCCGCACTGGGTCGCCGTGAGGAGGCGCAAGAGATCCTCGCGCGCTTGGAGGCCGAATCACGTCAGCAGTACGTGCGTGCCGAATATCTGGCGATGGGGCACGCCGCGGTCGGCGACCTTGGCCGTGCCTTCGAGGCGCTTGAACGGGCCTACCAGGCGCGCTCGGGAGGGCTGATCTACCTGCACCTCGATCCTGGCTACACGCCGCTGCGCGGCGATCCGCGGTACGAGGAACTTGTACAGCGCATCGGACTTCACTAGACGGCAGGCGCTTGCGGACGCGCCAGATCGCGGAAACAGGTTGTGGACACCGAAAAAGGGGGATTAAACTGCCAATCCACCGCCATTGGACCTCAGCAAAGGATGCCCATGTCGATTACATCGAGAGCCATTGCGCCCGCACTGCTGGTCAGCATCGTTGGAGCGTGCTCGACGGAGGCACCGATCACCGAAGTACAGGGCTCGTGTGCGGATGTCTACGGCTCGCAGGTATGCACGTGGGCCAGGACGCAGGGCGATAACCTGCTCGAAGTAGGCGCCGTGGTTCCCATCGCCAGCGTTGAGAACTCGCCCGCGGACGAGCCGATGGTGTGGCCGCCCGCTGCGGTCGCGGTGCTCGACATTCCGGAAGCAGCTCAACAGAAGAGCGGCCTGAGGCACCTCACCATGTACTGGGAAGCCGGCGGACATCCACCGGGTGCGTTCCTGACACCGCATTTCGACTTTCATTTCTACACGATTGCCTCCGCGGAGCGCAGTGCGATCGACTGCGTCGAACTCAGCAAGCCGGCCGAGTTGCCGGCAGCGTACGCATTGCCGGATATCCAGTTACCACCGCACATGGCCGAAATGGCGGGCGTGCCCGTCTTGACCGGATTGTGCGTGCCGCAAATGGGGATGCACGCGCTTCCCGCGTCGGAGCTTGAAAGCACGGAGCTATTCCACGCCACCATGGTTGTCGGGTACGCGCACGGCAAGCCGATTTTCATTGAACCGATGGTGGCGAAGGCGATGCTGATGGAGAAGAAATCTTTCGACCTCGTGATCCCGCAGATTCCCGGGCTTGTGGGTGCGCATCCGACGAAGTTTCAGGCGGAATATGATGCGACGAAGCAGGAGTACCGCATGGTCTTCTCTGCGTTTGCGACTGGCAGCTGAATGGCAGGTTGACGACGAGATGGATTTGATGGACAAGAGGTTGAATCGCGCCCGCTACCACTTTCAGGAACCCCGGCCGCGCGCGGGCAAAGTCTGCCGTTTGTGTCACGGGTATTTCTTGTCGACGACGCCGCGGACGAGGTGGGTGTCGTAAACAAGGACCACGGACGCGATGCGTCCGGTGTCCAGATCGAAGTTGAAAACGTCCGCGCAGTCGAATGACACCCGCGAGCCGTCCTTCAGCGACCAGTCGTAGAGATAGTACGCGACCGCCCGCAAATGGCCTTCGGCGCTGACGAGAACGTCATGCACGGTGAGCTTGGACTTGCCCGACGCGCTGGCGACCTTCTCGATGAATTCGCGCACCGGCAGTCGACCCAGAAATGGTGACTGGACCCAGCCGTCCGCCACGAACAGGGAAGCCGCATCGTCAGCATCGCCCGTTTCAAGGGCCTGTAGATATTTCCGCACTGCTTGCTGCATAAGAATCTCCGGTACTTTTTCGGGCCTAGACCGGAATCGACCATCGGTCCAAGGGCATCATAGTCCCGGCCGCCCATGATGCCGAAGTCGTAATGTCACTCGCCGAACCGACCGTACCCGCTCTATGGCGTAGCCCTGGCTCATTCCATGTCTGCGAGAACCGTGTTCGCCAGGCTCACCAGCATCGTAGCCGGATTTGGTTGTGACTCCCATGGTACCCTGCTCGCCCGATTTCCAGAGG
>JANPCY010000129.1:0-1594 GCA_031431175.1 Steroidobacteraceae bacterium
CGGGGCTGGGCGCTGCGCCGGCTATACTCCAACGCAGAGTGCGATTGATCTACGGAAGCCCATCATGCGACAAATTGCCTTTGCTCTAATTACATGCCTGTTCACTACGGCCGCCTGGTCGCAGCAGGTACTCGTTTTTCAATCCGACTTCGGCACCCTCGACGGTGCAGTTGCGTCGATGAAAGGCGTTGCCGTGGGCGTGTCACCGGATCTTCGCATTTACGATGTCACGCACCAGATTCCCCCGTTCAACATCTGGCAGGCGGCATTGCGTCTGGTGCAGACCGCGGAATACTGGCCGGCCGGCACGGTTTTCGTTTCAGTCGTCGACCCCGGCGTCGGTACGGAGCGCAGATCGGTCGTGCTCAAGACCAACTCAGGCCACTACTTCGTGACGCCCGACAATGGAACCCTGACATTCGTCGCCGCGCGCCTCGGCATCGCGGGAGTCCGGGAGATCGACGAGGCCGTAAATCGGCGCAAGAATTCGGAGAAGTCCTTTACGTTCCATGGGCGCGACGTCTACGCATATACCGGTGCGCGCCTGGCCGCCGGAATCATCACGTTTGAACAGGTTGGGCGCGAGCTACCGCGCCAGGTTGTCACGATTGCGCATCAGGAGCCGCGCCACGACGCCGGCGTAATTTACGGCAACGTCCAGACTCACGATGGTACCTATGGAAATATCTGGACGAATATCGACCGCAAGACATTTAACGAGCTGCAGGTCCAGATCGGCGACCCGGTCCAGATCAGGATCCTCCAGGGCGAAAAGGTGGTTCTCGATCTGACCGTGCCCTATGTCAGGACCTTCGGCGAGGTGGAGCTCGGCAAGCCATTGCTGTACATGAATAGCCTGGACACCGTCTCGCTGGCCATCAACCAGGGCAGTTTCGCGGATTACTACCAGATAGGGTCCGGACCCGATTGGGGCATCCAAATTCACCGTTGACCGATACTTTTCAGCGGCCCTACACTGGATCGGCGGCAAGTCAGCGAACAAAGGAATGTTTCATGCGCGGAAAACTTCAATTTGGCGGTCGACTGGCTCTTGGCCTGGGGGCGGCAGGTTTGTGCCTGTTCCCGGCCGAATACTCGATCGCAGCCGACGATAAACCGTCCCTGGAAGAGGTCGTGGTGGTCGGAACCCGCACGGCCGGGCACAGTCCCGACGAAAGCATGGCTCCGATCGACCTCGTGACTTCCGAGGACATGCGCCAGTCCGGCGCGGTACCCGGCGAGGTAGGCGCCGCCCTGCAGTCCCTGGTGCCGTCATTCAATCTGCCGCGCCAGTCGAACTCGGACTTCGCGGACCTGGTGCGGCCCGCACAGTTGCGCGGCCTGAGTCCGGATCAGACGCTCGTGCTTGTCAATGGCAAGCGACGGCACGGCACAGCGACGCTGACCACCGAATCGAAGCTCGGCAAGGGCACCAGCCCGGTCGACTTGAACAACATTCCGGTGGGCGCGATCAAGCGCATCGAGGTGCTGCGCGATGACGCCGGTGCCCAATATGGTTCCGACGCCATAGCCGGCGTCATCAATATCGTGCTCAAGGATGCCGCCGAGGGCGGCGAGGCAACCGTCAGCTTTG
>JANPCY010000130.1:0-1635 GCA_031431175.1 Steroidobacteraceae bacterium
CCCTGCCGCTGGTCGAGGCTGCGGGTGGCCGGAGCTTTCTGCTGTTCACGAGTCACAGGGCGCTGCGTGAAGCCGCGCGCCGGCTCGAGGCCCTGCCGATGTTCCGGAACCGCTATCCGTTGCTGGTCCAGGGCGAGGCGCCGCGCGAGACCTTGCTCGCGCAATTTCGCGAACTCGGAAATGCCGTGCTGCTCGGCACTGCCAGCTTCTGGGAAGGCGTGGACGTGCGCGGTCATGCACTCGCGCTCGTGGTCATCGACAAGCTGCCATTCGCGGCCCCTGAGGATCCACTGCTGAAGGCGCGCCTCGAAGGCATCCGTCGGCGCGGCGGCAATCCGTTTCACGATTTCCAGTTGCCGCAGGCGGTGCTGGCCTTGAAGCAGGGCTTCGGACGCCTGATCCGCGACCGCGAGGACTTTGGTGTCGTCCTGATCTGCGATCCGCGATTGAGGAGCCGCGGCTATGGTCCGAAATTCATCGCCGCGCTGCCGCCGGCAAGGATCGCGGCCGATGGCGCCGAAGCGGCCGCATTCCTGCGCCGCCGGCTTGCAGAAGTCGGGCTCCAGGTTCCGGAGGCGCGCCAGGCATGAAACTGCTGGCGCTCGATTCGGCGACGGAAGCCTGTTCGGCGGCGCTCCTGCACGAAGGCGGGTTGGTCGAGCGCTATGAACTGCTCGGTCGCGGCCATGCGGAGCGCTTGCTGCCCATGGTGGATGAGCTGTTGGCAGAGGCAGGGATCGGCCTCTCTGCGCTCGATGCGATCGCTTTCGGGCGAGGGCCCGGCAGCTTCACCGGGCTTCGCATCGCGGCGGGTATCACGCAGGGGCTTGCGGCCGGCGCGCGACTCCCGGTTATTCCAGTAAGCGATCTTGCGGCCGTTGCGTCAGCCGCCGCGCGCTTGTCGGGCGAGCACCGGATCCTGGTCTGCATGGATGCGCGCATGGGGCAGGTGTACTGGGCGGCCTTCCACTGTCCCCCCGCCAAACCACTTGTTTAACCCGAGGACGCCGTGGCTAAGCCGCCCTTGGGCGTGCCGCCGGGCGCAACGACCTGGTTTGGCGCAGGCCACGGATTTACGGCCTATCCCGCGCTTGCCGCAAGCCTTGGCGCAAGGCTTGCCGGGACGGCGGCAGAATTGCTGCCGCGCGCGAGCGATATTGCACGCCTTGCGGCGGTCGACTTCGCCGCGGGCCGCGGTCTTCTTGCTGCCGCGCAAGCGCTCCCGATCTACCTGCGCGATGAAGTCGTGCATCGGCGTTGAGGCGTTTCTCGTGCCCCGGATGTCATAATTCCTGAACAATGAATCGCCAGGCTGCCCGGCTGCATAAGGAGGAAACCTTGATCCTGGTCGTCGAGGACGAGCAGCCTATTCGCGACCTGATCGCCTTCGGCCTGCGCCGGGCCGGATTCCAGGTCGCGCTTGCGGAGAATTACCGGGCCGCCCGTGCAAACATCGTCGACCGGCGGCCCGATCTGGTGCTCGTGGACTGGATGCTGCCGGACATGACTGGCCTCGAGTTGGCGCGCCAGCTCAGGAAAGACCCGAATACCCGCGACATCCCGATCATCATGCTGACCGCGCGGGCCGATGAGTCGGACAAGGTGACCGGGCTCGAGGGCGGCGCCGACGACTAC
>JANPCY010000131.1:0-2742 GCA_031431175.1 Steroidobacteraceae bacterium
CGCACGCTCGGGGCTGCGCTCGTTCATGTCTGGCGCGCCGACGTCGTGTCCTACCACGCGAGCAACCGGGGCATGTTCAGTGCGGGTCCCGCAATCCTCGCCTTGTGCCGCATGGCGGGAAAACCCGTCGTGTTGCGCGCGTTCGGTGGCGGATTCGGCGACTACTATCTCGCCCAGGACCGCTTCAGGCGCTTAATCATCCGGCACCTGATCCTTTCGGCCGACGCGATGCTGCTCCAGACGCGACGTTCGATCGCCCAACTCGAGGACCATGCAAGCGGAGAACTCATCTGGTTCTCGACCTACATCAAGCCCCCGGTGCGTCCGGCCACATCGGGCTATGTCGATTCAGATTCTTCGCGATGCACGCGCTTTGTCTTTCTCGGCCATCTCTGGCGAACCAAGGGTGTCGAGACGATGCTCGCAGCTGCGCCAAGCCTCCCGGAAGATTGCAGCATCGACATCTATGGCCCGACCGACGAATACACGCCCGCGGACATCGAGGCGCGCGGTGGGGGGGGGGTACGCTACCGGGGATTCCTGACGCACGCGGAAGTCGATGCGAAGCTCTGGGATTACGATTGCCTCGTCCTGCCGACCTTTCACGCAAGTGAAGGCTACCCAGGCGTGATTGCCGAGGCTTTCGCGCATGGATTGCCGGTCATCACGACACGCTGGCTCGCCATCCCCGAGATTGTGGACGAAACATGCGGCTTGTTGATCGAACCGCAGGACACCCGCGCATTCATCCAGGCGATCACCGTGCTGCATGAGGATCCGGCGCTCTGGCGCCGACTGAAAGCGGGTGCCCGGGTTCGGGCTTCAATGTTCGACCATGCGCGCTGGGCGCGCCACTTCGAGGAGATCTGCGAGCGCCTTGCCGGTCGCAGGCGGAGACTGGACGCATGACGCCGTTTCCTTACAATGCCGGCGTGACAACGCCCGAAGATCGCAAGCGCGAAGAAGCCCGGTTCCACGATCAGCGGGAATCGGACCGGCATCGCCTCAAGCCGGAGGAATTCCTCCGCAAGTATCCGAACAAGTCGTTCTATGCGATCGACCGCGAGAGCAAGCAATACCTGTTTGACTGGGTGGCCGAGCGTTGCCCGGGCAAGCGGGCGCTCGACTACTGCTGCGGAAATGGGGAGATCGCGGTCCGGCTCGCGAAAGCAGGTGCCGAGGCATACGGCATCGATATTTCAGCCGAGGAAATCGAGACGGCGAAAAAAGCCGCAGCGGCGGCGGGTCTTTCCGAGCGCACTCATTTCGCGGTGATGGACGCAGAGGCGATGGCCTTTCCGGACGATCATTTCGACGTCATCGTCTGCTCGGGCGTGTTGCATCACCTGGACGTTGACAAGGCTTTTCCTGAACTCGCTCGCGTTCTCAAGCCGACGGGCGAAATCATCTGCGCCGAGGCGCTCGGCTACAACCCGGCGATTTCCTGGTACCGTCGTCGTACGCCGCATCTGCGCACGGCCTGGGAGACCGACCACATCCTGACGATGAAAGAAGTCCGGAAAGGCCTCAAGCATTTCTCGAACGTTCACGTGCGGTTCTTCCACCTGTTCACGATCCTCGCGATTCCATTTCGCAACTCAAGAATCTTCGATGGGCTGCTTTCGCTGCTTCAGGCGATCGACCGGGTCGTGCTGAAGATCCCGGGATTGCGGCTGATGGCGTGGCAGATGTACATGGTCTACTCGCATCCCAGATGAATGCCTGGCTGATCAAGGACGGCGAAAACCTTCCGTTACAGCCCGATGCCCGAAGAATGCGAACCTGGATGCTCGCCGAAGCCCTGGCAGGGCAGGGGCATCAGGTGACGTGGTGGGCGAGTACCCATTCCCACCAGCGCAAGACGCTCTTCTTCGATGAGGACCGCGATGTCGAGATCGGGCCGCGGTTCCAGCTGAAACTTCTGCACGCGGGTTCGTATCGGGAGAACAGGTCCTTCGCGCGGCTCCGACACCACTCGCGCCTGGCGGCGAGGTTTCGCCGGCTGGCGCCGTCCTTGCCCGCGCCCGATGTCATCGTGAGCGCGTTTCCGACGATTGAACTCGCGCACGAAGCCGTCGCGTACGCGAAAGCTCGCGGCATTCCGGCGATGGTCGACATCCGAGATCCCTGGCCGGACAGCATTGTCGAACTCGCACCGAAGGCGTTGCGCGCCGTCGCGCGGATCGCGCTCCACTCCCTGGAGCGCAAGGCAAAGGCGAGCTTCAGGGATGCCGACAGTCTCGTCGCCTGTTCGCAGGGCTTTCTTGACTGGGGATTGCAGAAAAGCGGCAGGGCGCGCCGGGCCGCAGATCGCGTGTTCTACATCGGCAGCGCCCCGTTGCCTTTGAAACCGTCGGGGGCGTCGAAACAGATCGACGAGCTGGCGGAGCGTGTGGCCGGCAAGGTCGTGTTCTGTTTCGTCGGTTCCTTCGGTCATGTGTACCGGCTCCGCCTGGTCTGCGAGGCCGCGGCGATCCTCGAGAAGTCGGGTCTTCGCGATGTGCATTTCGTGCTCGCGGGGGACGGAGAGCAGTACCCGGAAGTTGCGGAAGCCGCACGGTCCCTCGGCAATCTCACGGCCACCGGCTGGTTGAGCGCGGGCGACGCAGATCGGCTGATGTCCCTCTCGCAGGTGGGCCTCGCGCCGATCCGGCAGATGCCCGGCTGCGTTCCGAACAAGATATTCGAGTATTCGGCGGCGGGGCTGCCGATCCTGTCTTCGCTCGAGGGCGAGACCGCCGC
>JANPCY010000132.1:0-5667 GCA_031431175.1 Steroidobacteraceae bacterium
CAATTCGTGAAGCCCGTGAACACCAGACTCCAGCGCTCCCTGAAAGCTTCGCGCGTGAGCGCGCGGCCTTGCTGATCTAAGAGCTCGAAATCGGCGACCGGTCGAGGTTCCGGCAACGCGGTACCGGACCTGATTGTGACCGGTTCCGGTGCTCCGGACAGGATTGCGGCGATGACACCGATGGCGATTGCCGCCAGCACGGAGAAGGCAGCGGTCTTGCGAAATGGCATCAGAGATTCGCCAGGTCTCCATGCACGGCCTTGCCCTCGAACAGCGTGACCAGGACCTTGGTGTCCGAAATCTCGCTCACCGGAATTGCGAACAGGTTGCGATCGAGGATCGCGAGGTCCGCAAGCTTGCCGACCTTGATCGAGCCGGTCTCGGTCTCGTGGCGGTTGACGTAGGCCGCATTGATCGTAAACGCGGCGATGGCTTCCGGCAGTTCGATGCGTTCCGATGGCAGGAATGGCGTCTTCGTCTCGCCGAACGGACCCATGCGCGTGACCGCGACTTCGATCTCTTCCATCGGATTTGGGCTCGATACGGACCAGTCGCTGCCGAAAGCGACCACGGCACCGCTCTGCAGGACACTGCGGATCGGATAGATCCACTGCGCCCGCTCCTTGCCCATGAACGGCAGCGTGAGGTCAGTGATATAGGGATCGGCGAAGGCCCACAGCGGCTGGAAGTTCGCGGTGACGCCCAGTTCGCGGAAGCGCGGGACGTCAACCGGCTGGATCACCTGCAGGTGCGAGATATGGTGGCGATGCCCGAGATCGCCGTTGGCCTTGCGGGCTGCTTCGATTGCGTCCAGCACCTGGCGGATCGCGCCGTCGCCGATCGCATGGAAGTGAACCTGGAATCCATCCGCATCCAATGTCGTGACGATGGTCTTCAGCTTCTCCGGGTCCACCATCGGGATGCCAAAGACCTTGTCCTTGCCGGGCAGCTTGTAAGGCTCCAGGACAACCGCCGTGTAACTCTCGATCACGCCATCCTGCATGATCTTGACGGTGCGCGCGTCCACCTGGCCCTTCGTGTAGATGCTGCTCAGGCGCTTGATGTTTTCGATCTGCTCGAGTCCCTGGTCGCGTTCCCACCAGATCGAGCCGACCACGTGCAGCGAGAGCTCGCCCGCCTGGTCGACTGCCTGGTAGGCCTTCAGGTTCGGCTCGTCGACATGCGCATCCTGGATCGCCGTGATGCCATAGCTGTTCAGCAGCTCGACCGAATAACGCAGGCCCTTCTGGAGCTGGGCGTCGGTGGTTGCCGGCATCACGGCGGTCACCAGCGAACTGGCGCCTTCCTGCAGGCTGCCGATGGCCACGCCGTGGCTATCTCGATCGATGCGGCCGTCCGGCGGACCGGGCGTCTCATTCATGATGCCCGCGAGTTCCAGCGCCTTGCTGTTGACCCAGGACGTGTGGTCGTCGGCGCTGTAGAGGATTACGGGGCGATCCGGCACCACGGCGTCGATCAGTTTGCGGCTTGTGATTGCCCCTGGGCCGAATGCCGACATCAGCCATCCGCCGCCGGTGATCCAGGCTTCATCCGGGTGCGCATCGGCGTATTTCTTGATCGCGGCGACGTACTCGGCGACCGTCGTGAGTCCATTGAGATCGCAGCTGCTCGCTTCAACGCCGGCGCTGATCGGGTGGATGTGAGCGTCCTGGAATCCCGGAATCAGCATGCGGCCCTTCAAGTCGACCACGCGCGTGTCTGGCCCGACGTGGGCCTCGAGATCCTTGTCCGTGCCGACGAACGTGATGCGGCCGTCGCGGATCGCAACTGCCTGCGCCCAGCTGCGTGAGCCATTCATCGTGTAGATTGCGCCGCCCTTCAGCGCGAGAACTGCCGTGGTGGCAGCGTCGCCCGCTGGTTCCTTCGTGCAGCCGAAGCCGAGAGCCGTGAGGCCCGCGATCAGAAGGCCGCAAAGCGGACGCCGGAAACTGCTGGTTTGAATCATGATCGGTGGTCCTCGCCAATTTGCTCGATTCTGGTTACTGGAAATCGCGCGGAATCGTCCTGGTCCAGGTTTTTTCGCGCAGCAACCTGCCATTCTCTGATAGGCGGCGCAGGTAACTGTAATAGAAATTCTCGTGGTCGCTCTTGAATGACAGTTCGGCCTCCCAGACCAGGTTACGCCCCGGCAGTTCCACTTCCATGCGGTGCGTGCCGAGCACGGCTGCCTTGTCGGGTGCGCTGTCGGTGACGTCGTGGCGTATGGTCTCGTGGTAGCGCTCGGTGCCCCAGGGGTAGCGATAGCCGCCGCTGTTGGTAGCCGTCGCCGTCGCCGCGCCGGTTTGCGGATTGCGATCGACTGAGGAGATTTCCCCGTAGCCGGAACTGGTGCCGGCATCGAGCGTCTCGAATCCCGGCATTGGCGGACTGGCCGCAGGCGGCAGGAAGGCAGGCACGGGGCGCTGCTCGAACGGCACGACCGGCAATGACAGCCGCGTTCCGCCACCGAGGCGGAGCGTCGTCGTCATCGGATCGGGGGTCGGCCAGAGCATCGGCCACTGCGCATTGTTGACCGCGAGCCGTATGCGATGCCCTCTCGGAAACACCCATGAGGTGAAGTGCATTTCGATAGCGATCGTGAATTCCTGGCCGGGCACAATTGCCGAGGGTTCGCGCGCCGACATGCGATGATTTCCGTTGAACGCTGCGCCGGCAACCTGCGTCACCGTCCCGTCGGGTGCCACGTCGGACAGCCGCGCCATCCAGTTGGCACGCCGCGCATCAGCGGATACGGCAAGCGTGGCGCGCGGCAGGCCGAGGATTTCCGTGTCCTCGGCCAGCGGCTCGCTGTCGTAAGTCAGGCTGTAGGCATCGGTCGGGCGCTGGTCGTGCGCGACGTCGCCCCACCACATGACCGGCCCGCCGGCTTCAACGCCGATGGACGGCACGTAGCGCAGCGCCTGCATGGTCGCAGCCGGTACGCCTGCACTCAGTGTGTGATCGGTCTGGGGAAACAGGATCTGGTCGCGCACGCGTGCAATGGGCCAGCCGTCCTCGTAACGCCAGCTGCCGGGTGCGTACTCGAGGTACGGGCCGGGCGCATGCCAGTTACGGACGTACACGGCAAAGCGCGGCTCATTCAGGATGCCGGTGTCGATGCCCTTGAGCCATTGATCGAACCAGCGCACGGCTTCATATCGCCATTCCATGCCGGGATTCGGGTAGGGCTCATGCGGCCAGGCGTGGGACCAGGCGCCCACGATGGCCTTTACCGGTGCCTTCACGTTCGCGAGCATGCGCGGAATGCTGTCGCGATAGCCGTCGTACCATCCACCGATGAGGAAGGCTGGAATGCGGATGTCCTGCAGGCGATCCCGGGTCGAGGCGCGATCCCAGAAGGGGCCATCGCGCTGCTGGGCCTTGTAGGTCAGCATCCAGGGCTCGGTGTCGAAGCGGTCGCGGAAATAATTTTCGTCGATGACGTAGTCGGGCGCGCCCGGCCGCGCGTTGTCGAGATCCTGGCTCATCTCCCAGGAGTCGACGTGCATGATGCCGTCCATGAAATGCACATCGTCCTGGTAGAGGTCCTCGGTCGCATCCACGGCGATGATCGCCTTGAGCGCCGGCGGATGGCGAGCTGCCATCTGGATGGAATTGAAGCCGCCCCAGGAGATGCCGAACATCCCGACATTCCCGTTCGACCAGGACTGCTGCGCGAGCCAGTCGATCACGACCTCGCCGTCCTGCTGCTCGATATCCGAATATTCATGTGGAATCAGCCGGCCCTCGCTGTTGCCGGTGCCGCGGATGTCCACGGCGGCGACGACGTAGCCGCGTTGGACGAAATAGGAATACATCGGATAGTCGCGGCCGCGACCCTCGTGCTTGCGGTAGGGCAAGTACTCGAGCAGAACCGGAAATTTCGCGTCCGCCGCGCCGCCATCGGGCATGTAGAGATCCGCCGACAGCCGCACGCCATCCGGCAGCGTGATCCATGCTTCCCGCAGGCGGATGCCATATTCGGGTAACGACAGAGCCTGCTCCTGGGCCTTACCGGTCGAGGCAATCAGCGTCAGGAGCCGCCGGATCAGTGCCGCATGGGCATTGATGCGACGCTCGAGCGTCAACGCAGCGGCTGGTGTTTCAAAGACCAGGACGGTTCGCGCGGCAGGCCCCGGCTGAACGCGGCCGTCCACGATGACATTCTTGCTGCTCATCAATTCGTCTATGGAGCTGTCGATGACGGGCCCGATGATGCCCTCGACGACAACCTCGCCGAATCGCGTCTCGCCGCTCGACTTGATCGGGGCGCCGTTGTCCTTCAATACGTTTACGGCTTCGACGGCCAGCGGATCACTGGATCCGAGGGTGCCCTGCGAATAGACATAGCCCTGGTCGATGAGATTATCCTCATGCAGGTCGATGCTGTAGAGCGGCGGATAGTCGGCGGCCAGGCGCAGCACGAAGGCAGTGATGGCCTCCGCCTCGGGGCTCGAGGCCGATGCAGCGCGCGGAGTTCCGGGTTTCTCGGGGGCAGGCAACCGATGCGATGAATCGCCGACGCTTTGGCCTTCGATGCTTTCCGAATAGATCGCGGTATTCAGGTAGCGCCAGTTGCGCGCGTAGCCTTGCGGATTGAGGAGCGGCAGGAGGACCACTGCCCGCTGTTGCCCGAGCCTCGCGATGTCATCGATTGCGGCAGCAAGCGCGTTCGGTCCGGCCGGTTCCTCCCCGTGGATTCCCGCCAGGATCCAGACCGCGGGACCGATCTGGGGCGAGCGCAGCGCGATGATCGGGAGCGCCTGCAGCGTGCCGGCGGGCTGGGAGTTCGCCACGATTTCGAGCGTCCAGCCGTACTCGAGCAGCTTGAGATAGGACTGGTAGAGCGCCTCGATCGGCTTGCGTCCGTCCGCAAAAGTGGTGAGACCGGTCGGCAAGCGGATCGCCGGCTTTTCATCGGCGGCCGCCCACACGGCTGGCTGCGCTGGCATCAGACAAGCCAGGATCACCAGTCGGTGCAGCACTGCCCGCCCGGCGCATGCGGCTTGTGATCGCATCGTTGCATGGTGGCACCGATCTGACACGCTGTCATCTGACGCGCGGCGTTGTCGCGGTCTTCGCGCTGACTAGGCAAGTGGATGCGAAGGCCTCCTCGCTGTGGTCTACGTATGTCAAGCATTGTCGGCAATTCAGCTCTGCGCTGCCCGCATCCCATGCATGTTCCAGGCTCAGCAGATGACCTTGCCTGGATTGAGAATGCCCTTGGGGTCGAGTGAACGCTTGAGTTGCCGCATCAGGTTGATTTCAGCTTGCGAGCGGCTACCTGCCAGATAATTAAGCTTTTCCGCGCCGATGCCATGTTCGGCAGAAACGGTGCCGCCGATTGCCGCCAGCGGGTCATACACGATGCGCTCAACGCGCACTCGGGCCTTGTCCGATTCGTCGTGAACCGTAATCCAGAGGTGCAGGTTGGAGTCGCCCATGTGGCCCCACGCGACGCAGACGGAATTTTGATGCATTCGGTTCAGCGCCGATCGTACTTGTGCAACGTAGGTTTCCATCGCCGGAATCGGCAGCCCGACGTCAAACATGAACACCGGCCCTATTCGAAGAATCTGCTCAACGTCGTCGCGCAGCGCCCAGAGTTGCGCGGCCTGCTGGCGAGAACTGGCGATCGCGGCATCGACGATGGTGCCATCATTGAGC
>JANPCY010000133.1:0-2747 GCA_031431175.1 Steroidobacteraceae bacterium
CATCGGCGTCCTAGGCAGGCTTTGCTCGCATCGTTCGCGCAAGCGCAGCGCGATAGCGATCGACGCCGGCATCACCACCCTGCGGAAGGCCCGCCACCTTGCGCCGATTGGCCTCGAGCCGCTCCGGCGACGGCGGATGGCTCGCAAACATGCCCGACAGCCAGTTGCTCTCCTTGCGTTCGTTCAATTTCACGAAGGTTTCCTGCAGGCTGACCGCCCCCTGCGCGTCATAACCCGCCCGCTTCATATAGTCGATGCCGTACTTGTCCGCCTCGAGTTCCGCTTCGCGGCCGTAGCGCTGCGTCAGCAGCTGGGCACCGATACCGGCACCCATCATGGCGATATTGCCGTAATCGCTGTCGTGGGCCGCCACCTGCGCCACGACCAGTCCGCCCTGGATCAACATGCCGCGGCTCATCGCCTGCGCCGAATGCCGCGCGGCCGCGTGCACGATCTCGTGACCCAGCACGGCTGCTAGTTCCGACTCGGACTTGAGCTCGGTTAACAACCCCCGATTGACGGCGATCTTTCCGCCCGGCAGTGCCCAGGCATTGGGAATCGAATTGTTGAGAACCGTGAATTCGTAAGGCAGCTTGCGGTCGCTGACCGCTGCGAGGCGTTGCCCGACCCCCTGCACATAGGTCGTCAGTGCCGGATCCAGTCGTTGATCACCGCCTTCGGACTGGCGCATCGGCGCAAAATTCTTTTGCCCGATCTGCAGCTCTGTACCCTCGCCGACCAGCATCAGCTCATTCTTGCCGGTCACCGGATTGACCGAGCATGCCGCAAGCAGCGTGAGCGCGATCAGGGACAGCGTGAATCGAAAGGTGGCGGGGCGCATGGTGCATGCCTCGGGACGCGGCCAAAGGATGGCCGCGATCGTATTATCACCGTCGCCGGCCCGGAATGAAAACGCCCCTTACGGGCTGCGCCGGAGGGGCGTCACTTGCACCTGAATCAGGAACTCCAGCGCCGCCAGAGTAGCTGGCAGCGTTATTGCGCCGTCGGCATCTCGCCGGTTGCAGGCGGGATCAGCGTGTATCCCAGCTGCATCTGCCAATCGAGCACGTCGAAGTACACGATTTCTTCGGCGATCTTGCCGTCCTGGTAACGAACGAACGTCGCGCCCGAGAGCTTCACGCCCTTTCCAGCGGGCGGCGTTGCACCGGAGCCCGTGTTGGTGCCCGTGAATGTCCACAGGTGGAATGACCGATCCTGCATGTAGTGATTCTCGTCAAGGACCACCTTGGCATCGGGATAAGCCGCCCGCAAGTCAGTCATGACCCGCTTTTGAGCAGCGAGCCCGTCGGCATTGAGGCCGCCTGAAGAGCGTCGCTTGAAATCTGATGTCAACACCGCGTCGACCCCGTCGAGGTTGCCTTCATTCCAACCGGCGATGTAGGCGTCCATCAAAGGCCTATATTGAGCGGTGTAGTCGGGCGGCGCGGGAGCCGCACACCCCACGAGCGCGAACAGACCGACAGCCGCGAGCAGTGATTGCTTCAACATGGCGTTTCCCATTCCTGTTCCAGCTATTTCGAGCCCAGCGGGCAGGCCGCCTTGCGGCCTGGACCCGGGCAGAGCGTGAAATAATATCCCCGCGACTATACGCCCAGGTTGAAAGCCTCGGCTACCTGAACCTGCGATTGCCCTGGCGTTTTCCGGCGGACACGAATCCTCGATGCAGGACGGGGGGCTAGTCTGTCAACGAATCTCACGGCTGAGCACGGCGCACAGTTTACTGACGTCGATGTTGCCGCCAGAAACTACGCACACGATCTTGCCGCTCCCCGCCTTGCCAGAGAGGGCGCACGCCACCGGACACGCGCCCGCGCCCTCGGCGATGATGCGGTTGCGCTCGGCCATCAGCGCAAGCGCCGCGGCAACTTGCTCCAGACTCACGACCAGCGCGCCGTCGATCAGCCCTTGTGCGCGCTCGAGCATTTGTGGAAAGACCGTCTTGCTGCCGATGCCGTCCACGAACGAGGGCTGGTAGTCAACCACCTGCGGCGATCCCGCAGCCAGTGACGCGGCGAGTGGCGCGCCGGTCGCGACCTCCGCCGTCAACAGCCTGCAATCGGGTTTCAGCGCCCGCACCGCCGAAGCGATCCCGCAACTGAGCCCGCCGCCGCCCCATGGAATGACGATCGCCTCCACATCCGGCAGGTCCTCCAGGATCTCGAGTCCAATCGTGCCGTTACCCGCCATCACACGGGGATCGTCAAAGGCGTGGATAAACGTCGCATCCACACCCGGGTACGTGCGCTCCTGAAATGTCTGCCACCAGCGCTCGAAGGGGACCTTGATCACGCATCCGCCGAGCCTCTCGATGGCCGCCATTTTTGTCTCCGGCGCAGTGTCCGGCGCGACCACGGTGCAAGGGATGCCGAGCTTCCGCGCGCGCCACGCGACCCCCTGCGCCATGTTGCCTGCCGACGCCGTGAGCACTCCCCGCGCCAGTTGTTCCGGTGACATGTGCGCCATCGCATTCGTTGCACCCCGGATCTTGAATGAGCCGATCGGCTGGAGGTTTTCGAGCTTGAGATAAATCTCCGCCGGCGCGTCAAGCACGTTGAGTCGCACCAGCGGCGTGCGGATCGCGGAGCCGGCAATGCATTTACGCGCTTGACGAATATCAGCGAGTGTCGGTGACATTGCGGTGCCCTCGCCGCCTGATCCATTCCGCGAGCAGAACCAGCGCCAAGGTGGCCACCATCAGCAACACCGCAAGCGCGATCATCACCGGC
>JANPCY010000134.1:0-1538 GCA_031431175.1 Steroidobacteraceae bacterium
CTATCGGCCGCGCCCGCGTGCCCATTCGACCGCCTCACGAACCGCGGACTCGGACCGACAGTCTTGATACAGCCGCTCGACCCGCGTCGCTTCGTCATCGGTGAGCGCATTGAACTCACGCGCACGCGCGCGTCGCGACAGCCGCCCGCCATTCTGATGCAGAAACCGGTGCAACAGATCGAGCGTGCGTTGCGGCATGTCCACGATCTCGCGCATACCTTCGAGAAAGCGGTCGTAAGCCTCCAGATACGCGACTTCCTCCGGCAGATCGCGCTCGATCGTCGTGTCGACGCAGTGGTACAGAAACTCTGCGTGGCGAGTTGCGTCAAAGTACCGGTAAAAATCGGCCGTATCGTTCAGGATTTCGACGTTGCCTTGCGGTGTGGGACGCCATTCAATCAAAGGCAGTAACGGTCGTGAGTAGGATTCCAGCACCCGCTTGTATTCACCGATCTCGCGCAGCATGACCGCACTGACGGGGAATACCAGACCTGGCGGGTTGTAACTCGCCCTGGCGAGTGCGTGGTGGACCAGCCAGCGGTGCAGGCGGCCATTGCCGTCCTCAAATGGGTGGATATACACGAAGCCGAAGGCCAGTGCGGCGGCAGCCGACACCGGATCGATCCCATCGGCAGAGGCGCGGGCGCCAAAGCGGATAACGCCCTCCATCAGGCTCGGTAGATCGTTGGCGCGCGCGCTGATGTGTTCTGGAATCGGTTCCCCCGTGGTGCGGTCGTGCGTACCCACGAAGCCGCCCTGAGTCCTCAAGCCCAGCAACACGAAGCGGCTGTCGCCGATGACTTCACGCTGCAACGTCTCGAACGTCTCCAGGCTGAGCTCCAGCGTGCCGGCCTGTCCAATCGCTCGTGCCCACCGGCCCGCTCGGTCCAGAGATGCTCGTTCGCCTTCGATGTCGAATGACGCGCGGCTGTCGCTCAGCATCAGAAATGCGGCCGCCCTGGCTACGACGTCCGCATGGGTCCGCCCGAGTACCGCGCGCGTGCGATCCGGCAATTGCGTGTCGATGTAACGCTGTAATGCTGGCGTACGCCGCACGAGGGGACAGAAAGCCGCCGTACCGGGCAGGTTATCCAGCACCCGATGACGGGGCGAAGGTGTGCCTCGTCCCAACGCAAACTGTTGCTCGGTGTCGATCACCGGCACCGCGCGTACCTTGCCTGCGTTCGGTACATCGAGCGTCTTTCCGCTGAGCCATTCGTAAAGAAACCACAGCCGTCGCGCGTAGGTGCCCGTCGGCTTGGCCAGGACGATCGCGCTGAGTGCTGCGGGTGGCGTAACCTTGAAGAGCGCGGCCAGTACCGGCAAATTCACGCCTTCCCATTTGAGGGCAAATTCCAGGTGGCCACCGAGCGTGTCCGCTGGGGCGTGTTTCGGCGAAAGCAGCAGCCAATCGTCGACCTCCAGCTTGGCATGGCGCCTGATGATGCCCACCGAACGCCAAAACGGCGCCGGCAGCCGCAGGTCATAAGCGCCCACCAGCGCGGCGTAACCGGCTGTCCTCGCACTCACCGGTGTCC
>JANPCY010000135.1:0-1790 GCA_031431175.1 Steroidobacteraceae bacterium
GGAACCGTCATCGACGTGCGCGTCTTTACCCGTGACGGTGTGGAGAAAGACAGCCGCGCGCTCGCAATCCAGAAGGCGGAGATCGAGAAGGTCCGCAAGGACCTGAATGACCAGCGCCGCATCCTCGAGGACGACCTGTTCACGCGCCTGCGCGCCGAGTTATCGGGCAAGGCTGCCAGCGGCGGTCCGCGCAAGCTGAAGGCGGGAGCCGTGGTCACCGTCGAGTACCTTGATGACTTGCCGCGCGAGGAATGGTTTGAGATCCGCCTGCGCGATGACGCAGCGAGCGAGGCGCTCGAAGCCACGCGCCGGCGCCTGGCCGATCAGCACAAGGAATTTGAGCGTCGCTTCGAGGGCAAGAAGACCAAGATCACGGCAGGCGATGACCTCGCGCCGGGCGTGCTGAAAATGGTCAAGGTGTATCTCGCCGTGAAGCGGCGCATCCAGCCCGGCGACAAGATGGCCGGCCGTCACGGCAACAAGGGCGTCGTGTCGACGATCGTGCCGGTCGAGGACATGCCTTACCTCGCGGACGGTTCGCCGGTGGACATCGTGCTGAATCCGCTGGGCGTGCCTTCACGCATGAATATCGGGCAGGTCCTCGAGACCCACCTGGGCTGGGCCGCCAAGGGCCTCGGCGACAAGATCGGCCGGATGATCGAGTCGCAGAACGCAGTCGTCGAACTGCGCAAGTTCCTCGACCGTATGTACAACACGACCGGCGGCCAGAAGGAGGACATCGCTTCGTTTTCCGACGCCGAGATACTTGAACTTGCACGCAACCTGACCGACGGTGTGCCGATGGCGACACCGGTGTTCGACGGCGCGAGCGAGGCCGAGATCAAGCAGTTGCTGGAAATGGCGGATCTGCCGACCTCCGGCCAGACGATGCTGACTGACGGCCGCACGGGCGAAGCCTTCGACCGGCAGGTGACGGTCGGCTACATGTACATGCTGAAGCTGAACCACCTTGTGGACGACAAAATGCATGCGCGCTCGACCGGGCCGTACAGCCTCGTGACCCAGCAACCATTGGGTGGCAAGGCGCAGTTCGGGGGCCAGCGCTTCGGCGAGATGGAAGTCTGGGCACTGGAAGCCTACGGCGCGGCCTATACGCTGCAGGAAATGCTGACGGTCAAATCGGATGACGTGAATGGCCGCACCAAGATGTACAAGAACATCGTGGACGGCAACCACGCGATGGACGCCGGCATGCCGGAATCGTTCAACGTGCTGGTCAAGGAAATCCGGTCGCTGAGCATCAACATCGAGCTCGAGCAGGAAGGGTGATCAGATGAAGGACTTTCTCAAATTTTTCAAGCCGCAGGCCCCGGTCGAGAATTTCGACTCGATCCGGATTGCGCTGACGTCGCCGGAGATGATCCGGTCCTGGTCTTACGGAGAAGTCCGCAAGCCCGAGACCATCAACTACCGGACCTTCAAACCGGAGCGCGACGGGCTCTTCTGCGCGAAGATCTTCGGGCCGGTCAAGGACTATGAGTGCCTGTGCGGCAAGTACAAGCGCCTGAAGCATCGCGGCGTGGTGTGCGAGAAGTGCGGCGTCGAGGTCACCCAGTCCAAGGTGCGGCGCGAGCGCATGGGCCACATCGAGCTCGCGAGCCCGGTCGCCCACATCTGGTTCCTGAAGTCGCTGCCGTCGCGCATCGGCCTGATGGTCGACATGACCCTCAGGGACCTCGAGCGCGTGCTGTACTTCGAGGCCTTCGTGGTCGTCGATCCGGGCATGACGCCGCTCGAGCGCGGCCAGTTGATGACAAACGAGATGTACC
>JANPCY010000136.1:0-5134 GCA_031431175.1 Steroidobacteraceae bacterium
GGAGGAATGGCCGAAGGTCGGGGCAAGAATCCAGCGACTGGGTTTCGAACCCCGCGAGTTGCTGGAAGCGCTCGCCAAGGCGCCGCCCGCGGCGGCGTCCACGCTGACAGCGGCCCGCGACGAAGAGGCGGATGAGGGAGATAAGCGTGAGTGACCTGATCGTGGCGCGCGGGCTCACTAAGAGCTATGGCGCGACCCATGCATTGAACGACGTAACATTCAGCGTCGGCGCTGGGCGCATCGTCGGCCTGATCGGACCGAATGGCGCCGGCAAGACCACTGCGCTGAAAGCCGTACTCGGCCTCGCGCGATTCCAGGGCGAACTCTCGGTACTGGGCCTCGATCCGTACCGGCAGCGCCACCGGTTGATGCAGGATGTCTGCTTTATCGCCGATGTTGCCGTACTGCCGCGCTGGATCCGCGTCCGCCAGCTGATCAACCTGGTGGCGGCGACGCACCCGAAATTCCGCCGCGACGTCTGCGAGCAATTCCTGGCACGCAGCGACATCAAGCGCGACAGCCGCGTCAAGGAGCTCTCGAAAGGCATGGTGACGCAACTGCACCTGGCGCTCGTCATGGCGATCGACGCGAAGCTCCTGGTGCTGGACGAGCCGACACTAGGCCTCGACATTCTGATGCGCAAGCAGTTCTACGAAACATTGCTGAACGAATATTTCGACGAGCAACGCACGATTCTGGTGACGACCCACCAGGTCGAGGAGATCGAGCACATCCTGACCGACCTGCTGTTCATCGACCGCGGCCGCATCGTGCTGGACGCGACGATGGACGAAGTGCAGGAGAGCTACGCGCAGGTCGCGGTGCGCCCGGAGCAGCTTGAAGCCGCCAGGGGGCAGAAGCCGATCGCCGAGCGCCAGGGCCTGGGCCGTACACACATGCTGTTCAAGGGCGTGGATCGTGCCGATCTTGGGCGCCTCGGCGACGTCGGCGTGCCGTCAGTCGCGGAGCTGTTCGTCGCGGTGATTCAGGGAGCACGCGCATGAGCCGCTTCATCTGGCTGATCCGCCGCGAGATCTGGGAACACAAGGCGATCTGGGTGGCGCCGGCCATCGTGCTCGTCTGCCTGCTGCTGGCCGTCATCACGGGCAATGTCCACCTGGGCCCGATCGGGTCGATGGATGGGTCCACACCGCTGGGAGGCCTGCCGGAGGAGACGCAGGTCAAGCTGCTGTTGATCGTGTACGCGGGACTCGCGCTCGTCGTCTACATGGTCATGGGCATCGTCGCATTTTTCTATGCACTCGATTCGCTGTACGCGGACCGTCGCGACCGCAGCGTGCTGTTCTGGAAATCACTGCCGCTGTCGGACGCGGAAACAGTGCTGTCAAAATTCACCGTCGCGGCGCTTGTCATACCACTGGTTGCCTTCGTCGGGGCGCTGCTGGCCCAGCTCTTCATCGCGGGCGGCGGCGCCGCAAAACTGGCGGCAGCGGGCCACGCCGCCGGCATCATGTGGCAGCCCGAAGCGCTGCTGGGCGGCGTAATGCTGTCACTGATGTGGTGCGTCACGGCGATGATCTGGTACGCGCCGGTGGTCGCCTACCTGATGCTGGCCTCGGCTTGGGCGCCCAAGGGCCCGTTCCTGTGGGCCGTGTTGCCGCCGGTTGCGATCAGCCTCCTCGAGATCGTGTTGCTGCGCACGAGCCACACCAAGGACTTCTTCACCGACCGGTTGTTTGGCCTGTACCGGCTGCTGGAATCGCAGGACCAGACTGCGGCCGCCGTCGCAGCGAGCGACCCGCAAGCCGGCGACAAGCTCGACTATCTGAGCAATATCGATCTGGCCGCCAGCCTGAAGGAGTTCTACGGTTCCACCGAGCTGTGGCTGGGAGTCGTCGCCGCGGGCCTGTTGCTGGCCGCCGCGATGTGGGTCCGCCGCTATCGCGACGAGACGGCCTGAGGAGAATTTGATGCGCATGATGATCCGCACTGCCACGACGCTCGCTTTGCTCACCGCTTGCCTGCCAGCCGTGGCGGCCACGGCGACGCTGACCCGCGCCTGGCAATACAAGACCGATGCGACGGCGGGGCTCGAGGTCCGCAACCTGATCGGTGACATCCGTGTCGAGCGCGGCACCAATACGGGTTTCCACATCACCGCGACCGCCACGATCGAAGCCGACACGCAGGACGAGGCCGATACGCTCGCGCATGCGATTGACTACCGGACCCGCGACATCGGTGCGGGATCCAGGTTCGACGTCGCTTTTCCGAAGGAACAATTTCCGAAGATCTATTACGCGAAGGGGCCCGGGAACTGGTGGAGCGCCATGTACGTCGAGTACCTGGGGCACAGGATCCGGCTGACTGGCGATCCGGACGAGGCGCCGAAGGTCCGCGTGGACCTGCTGATCCGCGCCCCGGCCGGCGCGAAGCTGGAGGTCAGCAATGTATTTGGCGACTCAGTCGCCGATGGGTATGCGGGCGAGTTGAGCCTTGACGGCAGCGGCGGCGCGCTGCGCTCGACCGGCGGGGAAGGGCGGCTGCTGCTCGACAATGGCAGCGGCGATGTCGAGGTCACAGGACACAAGGGCCGGGTCAGCGCGGACACCGGCAGTGGCGACGTGATGATCCAGGACTGCAGTTGTGAGATCGATGCCGACACCGGTTCCGGCGTCGTCGTTATCCGGGGCGGCTCGGGCGTGCTGCGCGCCGACACCGGTTCGGGCGAGGTTTCGGTCGAGGGATTCAGCGGCGCAATCGCCGCCGACACCGGCTCCGGCGAAGTGCGTGCGCGCAGCGTCTCGAACGTGACGGAACTGGAAGTGGACACCGGTTCGGGCGGCGTCTCGGTCGATGGCGACCTCACGGCGCTCAAGCGTCTGCATGTCGATACTGGCTCTGGCAGCGTGCGCCTGGAATCGGCGGGCGCGCCCTCGATGGAAATCGTCATCGACACCGGCAGCGGGCACGTGGACGTGAATGCGCCTGGTGCGATGATCAAGGAATCCGACAACGGCACCTGGACGGTCAGGCTGCAGGACGGCGCAGGCACGGGCGTCATCGACACCGGCTCCGGCGGCGTCGACATCAACTTCCGGTAAGCGCCGGAATTGCGCGATCAGCCAGCCAGCAGCACCGCCTCGGCGTGCTCATTCGCTTCGGGCGTGCCGAACAGGATCACGATGTCGCCCTCGCGCAGCTTCATGTCCTGATCGGGATCGCGGCCGACGATGCCGTCGCGCCGCACGGCCGTGAATGAAACTTCGGCGCCGCGCTGACGGATTTCGCGCAGCGTACGGGCGACCGACCAGGCCCCCGGCGGCAGCACGACGGTGTGCAGTTCCTCGCGCAGCGCATGCGTTTCGTCGATGAGCTCCGCGCCCTCGCGGCGGAATACCGTGCGCAGGATCCGGTAGCGTTGGCGGCGGATCTCGCCGACTGTGCGCAGCACGCGCGACATCGGCACATCGAGCATGAGCAAGGCGTGCGAGACCAGTGTCAACGCTGCCTCGAGCGTCTCCGGCACGACTTCCGTGGCCCCGGCCGCGTGCAGCTGCTCCAGTTGGGTGTCATCCGTCGTGCGCACCAGGAGCGGCACGAAGACGCGGGTGCGGCGCACCGCCTCGACGATCCTGAGTGACCGCTCCGCGTCGGAAAACGTGACGATGACCGCGCTGGCACGCTCAAGACCCACCGACCGGAGCATGGACTCGTCGGCAGCGTCGCCGTAGATGACCGGATCGCCGGCCGCGCGCGCGGTGCGCACGCGAAACGGGTCGAGGTCCATCGCGAGGTACTCGAAGCCCTGACTTTCAAGCACGCGCGCGACATTCTGGCCGACACGGCCGTAGCCGCACAGGATCACGTGCTCGCGCGCGGCGAGTGCCTGGGTCGCCGCGTCGATGCGCGCGAGTTCGGTCTGCGCGGGGCCGCTCTCGCGCAGCACGAGCCGGGCGATGCGCTTGTTGTGCCGGATCAGGAAGGGCGACAGCACCATGCTGAGCGTGATCGCCGCGAGCAGGGGCTGTGTGATCTCGCTGCCGATCAGACGGTTCTGCAGCACGAGCGTCAGCAACGCAAAGCCGAATTCGCCGCCCTCTGACAGCACGATGCCGGTGCGCAGTGCCTTGAACCACTGGCCCGCGAAGCCGCGCGCCGCCAGCATGACAATCACGGTCTTGAGCAGCAGCATGCCCGCGAGGATTGCGGTCACGGACGGCAGGTGGCGGAACAATCCTGGAACGTCGAGTTGCATGCCGACCGTGACGAAGAAGAGGCCGAGCAGCGTGTCGCGGAATGGCCGGATGCCTGCCTCGACCTGGTAACGGTACTCGGTCTCGGCCAGCATCATCCCGGCCAGGAATGCTCCGAGCGCGAAGGTGAGCCCGACTGCGTGGGTGGCCCAGGCCGAGCCCATCGCGACGAACAACACGGCAAATGTGAACAGTTCCGGCGCGCCGCTCGCGGCGATTTCGTGGAACAGCGGGCGCAGCAGCCAGCGCCCGGCCGCCAGCACGATCACGAGTGCAATCGCGGCCTTGAGGATGGCGAAGGAAATTTCCGGCGCGGAGATTGCGGCATCGGCCGATCCGAGGACACCCGCGAGCGCCAGGAACGGTACGACGGCGAGGTCTTGGAACAGCAGCGTACCGAAGGCGAGCCGCCCGTGCGTGCGATTGAGCTCGCCCTGCTGGGTCAGTTGCCGGAGCACGATCGCTGTCGAGGACATGGCAACCGCGCCGCCCAGCAACACGGCGACCGCCAGCGGCACGTCGAAGGCCACGGCGATCGCGGCGACCGCGGTGGTGGTCGCGCCGACCTGCAGGCTGCCGAGCAGGAACACCTCGCCGCGTGTCGCGATCAGGCGCGGCAGCGAGAACTCGAGTCCCAGTGTGAACAGCAGGAACACGATACCGAACTCGGCCAGCGCGACAGTAGTCTCCGTCGTTGCCACCCAGCCTAGCGCATGGGGGCCGACCGCCATGCCGACCGCGAGGAAACCGATGATCGGCGGCATCCTCAAGCGGCGCACTCCGACCACGACCGCGAGCGTGGCGGCGAGCAACAACAGGACGTCCTCGAGTACGCTTCCTTCCATCCGCGTCATGCTCCATGCCGCAGGCCCCGTGCGTCAACTGCGGGGGCGGGAATAAATCGGGCGCGCGGCGCG
>JANPCY010000137.1:0-6936 GCA_031431175.1 Steroidobacteraceae bacterium
GTGCAGGACGGCAAGCTGGCGGCACAGGCGATCGACACTTACCTGAGATCGGGCGGGTGAAGTCATCATGAACCATCCCGTGCAGGGCAATGTCGCGGTCAACCTCGCTTCTGAATTTCTCGGCATCAAATCGCCGAATCCGTTCTGGCTTGCCTCTGCGCCACCGACCGACAAGGCCTACAACGTTAATCGCGCGTTCGAGGCCGGGTGGGGCGGCGCGGTGTGGAAGACGCTCGGCGAGGATCCACCGATCGTCAATGTCAGCGGTCCGCGATACGGCGCGCTGCACAGCAATGAGCGGCGTGTCATCGGATTCAATAATGTCGAGCTGATCACCGACCGGCCGCTCCCGATCAATCTGCAGGAGATCCGCCAGATCAAGCGGGACTGGCCCGATCGTGCGCTGGTCGTCTCGGTCATGCTGCCGATGAACCGGGAAAGCTGGGCGAATTACGTGCCCATGATCGAGGACACGGGCGCCGATGGGCTCGAGCTGAATTTCGGCTGCCCGCACGGCATGTCCGAGCGCGGCATGGGTGCGGCGGTCGGCCAGGTGCCCGAGTACATCAAGCAGGCGACCGAGTGGTGCAAGGAGTTCGCGCGCGTACCGGTCATCATCAAGTTGACGCCGAACGTGACCAATATCCTCGGGCCCGCCAAGGCGGCGAAGGAGGGTGGTGCCGATGCGGTGTCCCTGATCAACACACTCAATTCGATCATGCGCGTCGACTACGACAACTTGACGATGTATCCGGCCACGGACGGCATGGGTTCGCACGGCGGCTATTGCGGCCCGGCGGTCAAGCCGATTGCGCTTCACATGGTTGCGGAGATCGCGCGGAACCAGGAGACACGCGGCCTGCCAATCTCCGGTATCGGCGGGGTCACGGACTGGCGCGACGCCGTGGACTTCCTTGCGCTCGGCGCCAGCAATGTCCAGGTCTGCACGGCGGCGATGATCTACGGATTCAAGATCATCGATGACCTGGTGAGCGGTCTCAGCCATTTCCTGCGCGACAAGGGCATGACCGCGGTTTCGGATCTCGTGGGTCGGGCGGTGCCGAGCGTGACCGACTGGCAATACCTGAACCTGAACTACGTGGTGAAGGCACGCATCGACCAGGACCTTTGTATCAAGTGCGGCCGCTGCCACATCGTCTGCGAGGACGCCGCGCATCAGGCGATCACTCACACGGTGAATGGTGAGCGCCGATTTGAGGTCATCGACCAGGAATGCGTCGGCTGCAACCTGTGTGTCAGTGTTTGTCCGGTGCCGGATTGCATCACGATGGAGAGACTGACTTCCGGCGTGGACACCCGCACCGGCCACGCGATCGTCAGTGAGAAATCGGACTGGACGACACACCCGAACAACCCGATGCGCAGGTAGTCCACGTGACGACTGACTACCTGGCCATGCTGCGGGTCGCGATCGAAGAGGCTCGACTGGGCCTCGCTGAAGGCGGCATCCCGATCGGCGCCGCATTATTCGACGGCAATGGCGGGCTGATCGGGCGCGGTCACAACCGGCGGGTGCAGGAAGGAGACCCGTCGGTCCACGGCGAGACCGATGCCTTCCGCAAGGCCGGCCGGCAGCGTTCCTACCGGGACAAGATCATGGTGACGACGCTGGCGCCCTGCTGGTACTGCAGCGGCCTGGTGCGCCAGTTCAATATCGGGACCGTCGTGGTCGGCGAATCGGTCAATTTTGGCGGGGGCCTGGCCTGGTTGCGGGAGAACGGCATAAAAGTCATCGACCTGCAATCAGCCGAGTGCATTGCGATGCTCGGCGAATACATCCGCGCCAACCCGGGTATCTGGAACGAGGACATCGGAGAGGAGTAGTCCCACTGGCATGGCCCAGGTGTAGCAAATGCCGGCTTCACGCGTCTCAGCCATTCGGACTCGACCGCGTTGAGGCAACTAAGTGCCGAGTGCCGGCCAGGTTCAATAACAAGCCCAATACCGCCATTGCCCAGACGATCACGGCACTCGAAGGCAGGTCCGTGACGACGGAGACGGCGAGGCCCACGACGTAGCTCCCGATCGCCAGAACGTAGCCAAGTGCAAGTTGCCACTTGCCGGAATGGCGATAGGTCGCGACTGCGGGAACGATCAGCGTCGTGAACACGAGATACACACCGACGAGCTGCACTGACGCTGTGACTACCATCGCGAACAGCACGTAGAAGCCGACACGACCGATTCGCTCGCGCCACAGGAACCACACTACGGCAAACAATGCGGTGAGCACGGCGGTCCGGATCAGGTGATCCGCGGACACCCAGAGTATCTGGCCTGCAAGCAGGTCCTTCAGATTCTCGCCGCCGTGTGGATCATTCGCGAGCAGCAGGATCTGCGCTGTCGATGCCAGCACGAAGAGGATCCCGATCAGCGCTTCTTGGGCTTCCGGCCGTTTGCGCTCGGTCCAGGTCAGCAGCAACGCGCCGGCGAGCGCAGCCGCCCCGGCGGCCGCTTGGGCGCTCCAACCCTCGATAGGCAGGCCAAAGTGACTTGCTGCGATCACCCCGAGCCCGGCCACCTGCGCGATGGCGAGATCGATGAATACGATGCCGCGCGCCAGCACCTGCTGGCCGAGTGGTACGTGCGAAACCGCTACCAGCAGGCCGGCGATCAACGCCGGCCACAGAATGCTCAAATCGGTGGAGAAGAGACTCATTGGATCACCGCCAGCAACCGATTCACGGTGTCGTCGAAGAGGCCAAAGAGATCTTTCGCTTCGGGCGTGCCGCCGACCGAGAACGGCAGGAGCACCACGGGAGCGTGTACACGCTCGGAGAGCCAGTTGGCCGCCTTGGGATCGTTGTAGGCATTGCGCATGATCAGGCGCGGCGGCGCCGCGGAAAGTTTCGACACGAGCTGACTGAGGTGGCCAGCGCTCGGCGGCACTCCCGGCTTCGGCTCGATGGCGGCGACTTCCTTTAGTCCGAGCCACTGGACCAGATACACCTGGTCGCGATGCATGACGACGACGGGCACTCCCTTGAGCGGAGCCGCCCTGCTTTCCCAGCGACTGATTGCCTGTTGCCACCGGGAATCGAAGTCGCGTCCGCGCTGCGCGTAATACTCTGCTCCGCCTGGATCGAGCGTTGAAAGCCGTGCCGTGAGCGCCTTTGCAACAATCGCGATGTTGTGCGGATTGAGCTGCACATGCGGGTTCCCCTGCGGATGAATGTCACCCATGGAGCGGTCGAGCCGTGAGGGCACCTCCAGGAGGCTCAGTTGCGCGGTCACTTCAAAGTAGCCCGCAGTACCGGGCTGGATACGGCCATTGGCTGACTCCTGCACGAGTACCGGCAGCCATCCGATCTCGAGCTCGGCTCCGTTCAAGATCAGAAGGTCCGCCGTGCGTGCTCGCGCCACGAGACTTGGCTTCGCATCCACGCGGTGTACGTCCTGCAACGCGCTTGTAGCCGTATAGACATTGACCCGATCGCCGCCCAATTCGCTCGCAAGTGCGCCCCAGTCGGCCGTCGTCGCCAGGATCCTGATGGCGGCCCGCGCCGGCTCGCCAGCCAGGAGGATCAGGATCGCAAAGAGACCGTAAACAAGATGACGCATGATTGCGGCTCCTAGTATTTGTGGGCGCCGTGCGCGCCGATGCCGTAGATGTATTGCAACCGGAATTGCCGGTCTCGTTGGCCATCAGCGCGAGCGTCATCCCAGGCGTATTGCGCACGGAGTCGCGAGAATTCGCTCGGGCTCCAGTCGAGCATCAATGAAATGCGATCAGGATCCGCATCCAACAGCAATGGGAATGCTTCCGGCGGAAGGACGCCATCGTCCACGAGAGCGATGCTCGGTGAGCCCGAGTCGAGCGAGTCATAGCGCAGGCCGACACGCCAGCGTGGCTGGAACTGGAACACGCTCTGCAGATACCAGCCGGACTGTTCGCTGCGATAGGTATCACTCAGGGCAAGACCTTCCGCATCAAAGGTCAGTTGGCCGACCTCCTTGCGACGCATGTATTCGCCCTGCACCTTGAGCTGCTGACGAGTGACGTTGCCTGAAGGCGTCCACTTGAGGATCGCATCCACGCCCAAGGTGCGCGACTTGCCGGTGAAGGAGTTCAGCACCGGTTCCTCGATTTCGTTGACGTCCTCGAACGTACGATCTTCTGCACGCAGCTCGAGCAAGGATGCGCCTGCGCGCCAGCTCGTGGATGCGCCGAGATCGCCGCCGACGTGTGCAAAGAGCGCCGTGCCATTGAAGCCATTACGATTGCGGCGCGTTCCCGGGAACGCCTGACCATTGCCGATCTCGGCTCCGATCTCGACAAACAGATCGGTGGGCGCCAGCCATTTGAGCTGCACGCCGTCCTGTGCCATTTGATTGCCTAAAAATGCCTGGTAGACGAGCGGTTGATCGGCGAAATCCCAGGCATGCGCGTGGACTTCATTCAGGTAACCCAGACTGGAGAAGAATCGCCCTCCCTTGGCCGTGAAACCCAACGGCAGGGCGAGCGTCCGGAAGAAGGCTTCTTCGACCTCGATCTCATCCTCACCCGTGATCGCAGCGATCATCGTTGCCGAAAAGTACGGGTCGACATTTGCGGTGACGACCAGCTCGGATTCACCCAGGTTGAAGCTGCGTTCGCCGGGACCGACCTCACCGCCGCTCGGCATGAAACCGGCGATGCGCCAGGTCTCCGGGTCCTGCGAAGTGTCCGTGTATTTGCCGGCGAAAATCAGCGAGATCGCCGGATTAAACGCTGATGGCGCAGAACGCGAACCTGCTGCCGTGGAAGGCGGTGGTTGGGCGGTCTGCGCGGTGACGGGCGCGGGGGCGGATTCGAGTTGCCCGATTCGCGCTTCAAGCGACCCGACGCGCGACGCATATTCACTCTTCAGAGCCTGCAGCTCAGCGCGCAAATCCGCGACGTCGTCTGCAGTTTCAGCCATTGAAGGCAATGCGGCACAGGCAAGCGCCAGATGCGCCGCAACGCGCATGAGTCCAGTCATGGATTGATCCTCTTCTCAAATCAACGGGCACGGCCGCGCGAGCGCGCGCCGTGTGATCATTGGCTTAGAGGAGTTGGGGCGGTGCCCGGGGCTGAAATGCCGGGAACGGAGAAGAGTCGGGGATCAATACCGTGGCGACCGGAAGCGCGGGCTCCGATACACACTGAGCAGCCAGCAGCACGTACGGCGTGCCGCCTACTCCCATGGTCACGGGCGCGAATGACAGGCAGGTCGCACAGCTCTGCAGCGAGCTCGGAACGCCGTGCGGGTTCCTCGCCAGATGCGAATAGGCGTGGACCTCCGCGCCGAACTGCGCGAAAAGCAGCGTGAGCGCGAGCAAGCGTGCAATCAGCCGATGTCGTTGTCTGGACAGAGTCGCAACCTCAGGTCGATGGACAAGTATCCGCCAACCTGGTTCCGTGGGCAAATTTCCCGGGCCAGCTTTATGACACGTTCGGCACCACGTTTGCATTCAAGCGGAACAGGTTAGTCCGCCTTGATCCAACGGTTCATGGCGCTGCATTGTCCGGCGGGCGACGGTGCGACCAGGGCCGGGCCTGCTCCAGTTGTGCCGCCAGACGAATCAGGGTCACCTCGTCGCCAAAACGACCCGTCAATTGCACGCCAATCGGCAAGCCGCGCTCAGTCCAATGCAATGGCAGCGAAATCGCCGGCTGTCCGGTCGCGTTGGCAATCAGCGTGAAACCGGTGAAATGGCCAAGATGATCAATGTATTGCTTGCGTGTTTCGTGCCTGTAGTCGAAATAACCCAGAGGGACGGGCGGCTGGACCAGGGTCGGCGTAAGCCAGATGTCATGAGCAGTAAAAAAAGCGGCGAAATCGCGGCAGCTCTGCTGCAGGTCTTGCCAGGCCAGCAAGTAGTCGGCCCCGCTTTGCGACAGGCTTTTTTTATACATCTGCCAGGTCGCGGGTTCGAAATCGGTTTCCTCAGGTGTGAAGCCGGTACGCCGCACCCAGGCCTTGATGGACCACCCCAGATAGCCGGTCATCACCCCGCCAAACGACCTGAACAACTGGCTGCTCTCGACCACAGGTGATGCCTCCGCTACATCGTGGCCCAATGCTTCACATAAGAGTGCCACGGACTGCGCTGCGGCAGCGCAGTCCCGATGTGCCGGCACACCGGTCAGGGCCACTGTTCCGAGACCGATGCGCAGGCGCGCCGGATTGCGACCCACTTCTGCAGCAAATGGGCGTTCCGGCATGGGCAGCATGTACGGATCGCCGGCTACTGATCCGGCGGTGGCGTCCAGGATCGCGGCGCTGTCGCGCACTGAGCGGGTCACTACGTGTTCGCAGATAATGCCACCGGCAATATCGCCCATGTCCGGCGCCAGGCTATTGCGTCCGCGCGTCGGCTTCAGGCCGACCAGACCGCAACATGAGGCTGGAATCCGGATCGATCCGCCGCCGTCGTTGGCGTGTCCGGCGGCCACCATGCCCGTAGCGACAGCCGCCGATGAGCCACCGCTGGAACCACCGGTACCGCGGCTGGTATCCCACGGATTTCGAGTGGCGCCAAAGCGCTGAGGTTCGGTGGTTGGCATCAGGCCAAACTCCGAGGTATTCGTTTTACCCACAACGATCAGGCCCGCTCTCTTGAAACGGCTCACAAGTTCATTGTCACGGGGCGAAATATAGCGGCCGGCCAGAAAGCCCGAACCATCGGATCGCGCTGCACCCGCGCAATCCGCTATCAGGTCTTTCAGCAAGAACGGAACTCCGGCAAAAGGGGCATCCAGGTTTACACTGGCTGCAACCTCCATGGCCTGCTCAAAAAGAAATGTGATCACCGCATTGAGCCTCGGATTGAGGCGTTCGATACGTGCAATCGCGCCGCTGACCAGTTCTGTAGGCGAAACCTCCTTGCTGCGCACAAGGGCTGCCTGCGCCGTAGCGTCCAGAAAAGCACCATCATCCATGAGCATGTCTT
>JANPCY010000138.1:0-2614 GCA_031431175.1 Steroidobacteraceae bacterium
ACCAGACCAATCTGATGGTGGCGGCCGTGGCAGGCTACCGGTTCCGGGACTTCGTACGCGCCGGCCTGCCGCTTGCGATACTGATGTGGGTGACGCTGACCTGGCTGCTGGCCAGGGAATACGCGTTGATCTGAACAAGGAGGCCCGGATGCGCTGGCGCGGACGCAGGGAGAGCGACAACATCGAAGACCGGCGCGGGATGCGCGTCGGCCGCACGGCCGGCATCGGCGGGGTCGGGCTGATCGCCGTGTACCTTATAAGCATGTATTTCGGCGTCGATCCCTCGGTACTGCTCGGCGGCGTGCAAACATCGCAGGTCGGATCAGAGCCCGGGAGTTCGGAGCCTTACCAGGAATCGGCCAGCGAAGCGGAGCAGCGCGAGCGGATCGCCGTCGTCCTCGCTGACACCGAGGACGTCTGGGGCGCGGTGATGGCAGACCTGCGCGGAAGCTATCGCAAGCCTACGCTCGTGCTGTTTTCCGGCGCCGTCGAATCAGGCTGTGGCTTCGCGGAAGCCGCCATGGGGCCTTTCTACTGCCCGGCGGATGAGCGTGTGTTCATCGACCTGTCATTCTTCGAAGAGCTCGACCAGCGCCTCGGAGCGGGCGGCGATTTTGCGCAGGCCTACGTCGTTGCGCACGAAGTAGGCCACCACGTGCAGAACCTGCTGGGCACCTCTGCGCGCGTGCAGGAACTGCGCCAGCGCGTCGATGAAATCGAGGGCAATCAGTTGAGCGTCCGGCTGGAATTACAGGCGGACTGCTATGCGGGTCTTTGGGCAAGGCATGCCGAGCAGACCGCGGCCATCCTCGAGCCGGGGGACATCGAGGAAGCGCTGGGTGCTGCAAGCGCGGTCGGTGACGACCGGCTGCAGCGGCGCGCCGGGAGTCAGGTCGTTCCAGATTCCTTCACGCACGGAACGTCGACGCAGCGCACGCGCTGGTTCCGGAATGGATTCGACGCAGGCACGCTCGAGGCCTGCGACACATTCAAGGAAGCGGGCCTTTAGGCGCGATCCTCAGAACACCGCGCCGAATTGCAGCCAGAACTTGCGCGTGTCCGTGAACAGGCCATCCGCGGAATAGTCCGCATACTTGACCAGCACTTCGTAGCGCTTTGCGAATTTCCTCGACACCGAGAGATCGAGCTCGGTTCCGTAGTCCAGGCTGGTCGCTTCCGCCTTAAAGTCATGCCAGACAGCCTGGCCGCTGAATCCCGCAAGGCTTCCGTTGAATCCCACGTAAGTGTCCTCGATGCCAGCGCTCGGCGTCGTCAGGAACTTGTCGGCCCAGCCCTGCCACTTGTGCAATGTTGCGAGCGGAGTCTGGAAGGCGGGATTTGTCGCCGTCGAGAATGTGCCGGACTCGCCGGATAACGTCTCTCGGCCAACGACGGCGCCGACTGCGGAGCCCTTCAGGCTTAGCTCGATGAGGCTGTAATCCGCGTCGATGCTGGCCTGATTGTCACCGACGTCCCGCTGCTGCGCGTACTCAAGCGCCCAGCCAAATTTCATTTTCTTTCCGAGAGCATGAATGCCGTCGTAGCGAGCTCCATAGGTATCCGCCGAGAACTGTGGTGCATCGTCGAAATCCAGGAAATATCCATACACCGTCAGCGCACCGACCGGGGGCTTCGTCAGCTTCAGGTTCAGGATGTGGCTGCCGCTATCGAATGACTCGGGCGGTGAACCCGAATCCGGCCCGAACACACGCCGCACTTCATCGATATAAGCGTATGTGGCAGTGGCGCCGGGCAGTGCTTTCGTCTCCAACGAGAACGCATCGAAGGTCTGCTCGTTCTGCCGCCACGTAGAGGGGGCTACAAACCGCTCGTTGTCCAGCAGGATGCGCTGGCGGCCGAGGCGGACGGTCGTGCCAGTCGGGCCCGCATACTGCAGATAGACCTGGTTCAGATCGGTGCCTGCGGGGTCGGCGACGACGGGATAGTTCGTCAGGCCGTTTCGTGTGCTGTCGTAGTGCTCGTCACCGATGACCTGCACATGGTCGAACTCGGCAAAGCCGGAGAATCCGCCAACGCTGCCGGACGCCAGATTCAGCCTCAGCCTGAGGGTATTGGCCCCGGCCGTGGAAGGCTTGTCGGACTGCTCGACGCTTTCGTAGCGATAGCGCAGCTCGAGTCCCGCCTTGCCGTCCGTCACGAGCGCGTCCAGTCCTTCGCCGGCGGCGGTATGCGCTGCGAATAGCAGTGAAAGCAACAAAACCCCCTTCATGGCCTGCTCCTGGTGCCCTGCGCTCAGCTTACGTATCGGCTCAACCGGCGCCTTGATCTGCATCAATGCCGCTAGAATTAGCCCCATGAAAGTCCACATGCATCCGGTCCCGGAGGTATTCGCCCGGGACGCCAGGGTCAAGGCCGCGGGCTACGACGCGATGTACGAGGAATCGGTGCGCGACCCGGAGGGATTCTGGGCGCGCATCGCCATGCGCATCGACTGGATTCGCGTACCAAAGCACATCAAGAACGTTTCCTTCGATCCCGCGGACTTCCGCGTGCGCTGGTTCGAGGACGGAGAGCTGAATGTCTCCGTCAACTGCCTGGACCGCCAGCTCGCGACGCGCGGCGAGAAGACGGCGCTGCTGTTCGAGGGCGACGA
>JANPCY010000139.1:0-3423 GCA_031431175.1 Steroidobacteraceae bacterium
CGGGTGGATGTGCCCGCCGCAGTGGCGTGGATCGTGCAGCGCGAGCGGCAGCGGGTCGAAAAGCGTCGGGAAGCCGGTGGCGAAGCTCTTGAGGCGCGAGACCATCTGCAGCGTGTTGGGCGTCGTCACGACGATCAGGCCGCCGGGCTTGGTGATACGCAGAAGCTCGCGCAGGAAGGCGAACTGGTCCTCGACGTGCTCGATTACCTCGATCGAGACCGCAGCCTCGAAGCTCGCATTCTCGAAGGGCAGGCGGCCGTCGGCGCCGGTCGGACGGCATTGGAGCGTCTCGACCTCGAAGGAGGCCGGGATCAGGTCGCAGGGGAAGACGTGCTCGCGCGGGTCGAGCTGCTGCTTCTCGCGCAGGAAGTCGGAGAGCAACAGCGAGAGGGCGCCGCGGCCCGCGCCGACGTCGGCGATGCGCGCCTTCGACCAGTCGAGGTGCTCGTCGAGGAGTCGGAAGACAGTCTCGCTCGTCCTGGGGATCGACCAGCCCTTGGCTTTCATGCGGGGTCCGAGGATACGCGAGCTGCCGCGCGTACGCGACCCTGCTTCCGGCGGCATAGTCGGAAGGCAACAACCCGTCCACTGTAGCGGGTCAAGTCCAGTGTGTGCGAGCGGGAAGCGGCTGCGCACCTGGGTGTGGTCATCTGCGCATCTGGGTGCGCGTAGCCGGCGCCTGGAGTGGCCGCGCCCGAGCGCTGATCAGAAGGGCTTGGCGATGGCCAGTAGCACGATGCCGATCAAGAGGAGCGTTGGCACCTCGTTGAACCAGCGATACCAGGCCGGCGGATGGACATTCCGGCCCGCGGCGAAATCCGCGAGCAGCCGCCAGCACCAGACGTGGTACGCGACCAGCAGCACCAGCAGCGTGAGCTTCACGTGCATCCATCCGGCAAGCAGCAGCGCGGGGTTGATGACCAGCAGCCAGATGCCGAATGCGGCGGTGAGCCCGGCGCCGATCGTCATGATCACGAACAGCCGGCGCTCCATGATCCGGAAGCGCTCGATGCCCGCGCTGTCCGTGGCGGAAGCGTGGTATACGAACAGCCGCGGAAGATAGAAGAGACCCGCGAACCAGGTCACCATGAAGATCACGTGCCAAGCCTTGATCCAGAGCATCCAGCTTCTCCCGCGCGCATGGTAGCACCGCGCTGGCGTCGCTTCGGGCTCGCGGTACTGGTCGCATTGATCGTGTTCTACGGCGGATTCGAGTTGGGCCGCGCGAGCGGCGGCTTTGCCGTCGTCAGCTCGATGCTGGAACGCCTGGAGTTTCGCCGCCAGGTCCGCGCGCTCAGCAAGGAGAATGAATCGCTGCAGCATCGCGTGTCTGTTGCCGAGATTGGCCAGCGGGTGGACCGTCAGGCGCAGTCCGAGACGCAACGCATGATCGGCGAGCTTCAGGCCGAGACCGCGCGCCAGCAGCAGGAGCTGCAGTTCTATCGCGGTCTGGTCGCGCGGCAGTTCGGCGCCGGTACATTGCGCGTCCAGGAACTGAAGATCCGTCCCGGGGAGGGCCGCCGATTTCTGGTGCTGATCACGTTGGTCCAGGCGGCCGCTCGCGACACGGTTGCAAACGGCACCGTGAGCTTCGCGATCGATGGCACGCGCATGGGGGCACTGATCCAGCTGCCGCTCGCCGAGGTCGAGGTGAACCAGCGCCGGGAGCTGCCGTTCTCGCTGCGATTCTTCCAGCAGATCGAGGTGCCGATCGAATTGCCGGAGCAGTTCCGCCCGGCGAGCCTGCAGGTCGAGTACCGTCAGGGACGCGGCGCGGAGCCTTCGCGACAGACCTTTACCTGGCGGGTCGAAGGCGAGCCGGAGAGCCCGGTTCTTTGACCAGCCGGGGGCCTTGGCCTACAATGACCGGACTGGAATTTCTCTTTCTGGATTAAGGATTTATGTCCGAGACTGCCCTGAGCAGCGATAGTCTGGTCTTCACCGACGCCGCCGCCCGCAAGGTCGGCGAGCTGATCCGTGAGGAAGGCAATCCAAACCTCAAGTTGCGGGTGTTCGTGTCGGGCGGGGGCTGCTCCGGATTCCAGTACGGCTTCACCTTCGACGAGAAGATCGAGGATGGAGACGCGGAATTTCCGAACCAGGGCGTCACGCTGCTGGTGGATCCGCTGAGCTTCCAGTATCTCGCCGGCGCGCACATCGACTACCGCGAGGACCTTGAGGGCGCGCAGTTCGTGATCCGCAATCCGAATGCCGCCACGACCTGCGGCTGCGGGTCGTCGTTCTCAACCTAAGATCGGGTATCAGGGCCCGGCGCGGGCGACGCGGATGGGATCGTCGGCGGGCGCATCGAGGCGCGCAAGAAGCGGCGCCGTCTTCACGAGAAAATCTTCCATCAGGCCCGCCGGAATCGGGTCGGCCTTGGGCATCGTGACCCTGGCCGGATTCTTGTACACGCCATTGACCCGGTATTCGTAATGCACGTGCGGCCCGGTCGCGAGTCCCGTCATGCCGACATAACCGATGACCTCGCCCTGGGCAACATGGTCGCCGACCGCGAGGCCCTTGGCGTAGCGCGACATGTGTGCGTAAAGCGTCGTGATGCCTTTGCTGTGCGCCAGCACAACCACATTGCCGTAGCCGCCCTTTACGCCGCGGCTAACGACGCGGCCGGCGCCGGCGGCCTTGATCGGCGTGCCACTGGCTGCGGCGAAGTCGATGCCGTGATGCGCGCGCACGCGGTGGAGGACCGGATGCCAGCGCGCCGTGCTATAGCCGGAGCTGATGCGCGCGTAGTCCACCGGGTAGCGCAGGAAGGCCTTGCGCACCGGCCGGCCGTCGGGTGTGTAGTAATCGGCGTGCCCATTCGGCGTTACATAGCGCACGGCACGATAGGCGCGGCCTGAATTGACGAATTCGGCGGCGAGGATGTCGCCGTCGCGCACGAATTCACCGTCCTGCCATTGCTGTTCATGGGTCACGACGAAGTGGTCGCCCGGCTGCACTGAATTGACGAAATCGATGTCGTACTTGAAGACGTCTGCGAGCGACACGGCGAGGCGATCGGTGCCGCCCGCCTCATTGACCGCGACATAAAGCGAACTCTCAACCTTGCCCGTCAGCCTCTGTTCTTCGGTCTCGAACGGGTTCTCGACGATACTGGCGGAGAAACCCTGTTCGGCGCGGGTGACCGACAGCGTCGCGGTCTCATTGATCCTGCGGCTCAGCGACTTCAATTCGCCATCCAGGTGGGTCAGCTGGATCACGTCGCCGGGGCGAATGATGTCGAGGTTCCTGCGGACATCAGGCAGGCTGCGCAGCGCAGCCAGGTCGGCCACGCGCAGTTGCAGTTCACGGAATATGCGGTCGAGCGTGTCATTGCGGCCGATCGTGACCGCGACGAACTCGAATGGCGTCGCTGCTGCTGCCGGTGTCACGGTGGACGGCCTGGCGGACACCAAAGTG
>JANPCY010000140.1:0-2060 GCA_031431175.1 Steroidobacteraceae bacterium
CAGCAGGTCCGTGCCCTCGCGAATGTTGGCGAGTGGAGTTTTCAGCTCGTGCGACATGTGCCTCAGGAAACGATTTCGTTCCACGGCAATCTCGAGCAGGCGCGTGCGCAGCCATTCGAGCTGGCGGCCCAGCGCGGCGAGATCGGCCGGGCCGCTGATCGCGATCGATTGCGAGAAGGCGCCGCGGCCGAGATCGCTGATCGCGCGATCGATCGCGCGCAATGGCCGCAACACGAAAAACGCGAAGATGGCTGACATGGCGATGGAGGCGGGCACCAGCGCCATCACCGCCCAGAGTAGCCATTGCTGGGTCGCAGCTGCCTGGCGTCCGGCGTCCTGCAGGCGCGTGTCGATCCCCTCGCGGTTCTGGTCGGCAAGCGCGTTGGCTTCACTGCCCAGCACCTCGAAGCGGGCAACCAGGGCACTCCGGCGATCTTCTGCCATCGCGCCATGGACCAGGAGCGAGGCGGATTCGCCGGCTGCCAGCACACGCGCGACTTGTGGATGTGGCCCTGAGTTAGCCAGCATGTCGAGCGAGCGCGTGAACGCGCGGTGATTGGCGTCGAAGGCAGCGGCCAGGCGCGGGTCATCGAGCACGCCGTAAAGGCTCGCGGAGCGTTCCATGGCGGCGATGTTCTGGAACAGCACCTGGGTCTGCTGGGTCAACGCGATGCTGTCCCGAACCAGTGCGTCACTGGTGCGCGACAACTGGCGCAACTGGACCGCGCCGTAGACGACGGCCGCAGTGAGCGGGAGCACAATCAGCAGCAGTGCTGCCGAGAGCAGCCCACTGAGCGAACGTGGGCGAAGGATGACCATGGGCCTATTTTACCGTCAGCTCATCGGCTGGCGCAGGAGCCGTTGCTCCCAGGCGAGGGCCGAACGCACGATACCCGGGAGATCGCGGTGTTGCGGCACCCAGGAGAGCGCCTCGCGGATCCGGTCGGCCTTCGCCACCAGGCGGGGTGGGTCGCCGGCGCGGCGCGGCGATTCGGTGATCTTGAGCTTCTTGCCGGAAACTCGCGCCACCTCATCCAGCACTTCACGCACGCTGAAACCCTGACCGTAACCGCAGTTAAGCGTCGTCGAGACGCCACCGGCGCGCAGGTAATCGAGGGCGCGGAGATGGGCCGATGCGAGGTCCTCGACGTGGATGTAATCACGCACACCCGTGCCATCCGGCGTCTCGTAGTCGGTCCCGAAGATCGAGACCTGGTCGCGACGGCCGACCACGTGCTCGCAGGCCACCTTGAGCAGGTGAGTGGCTTCAGGGGTGGATTGGCCGATGCGGCCGCCGGGATCGGCCCCGGCAACGTTGAAGTAGCGTAGCGCCACGTAACGGAGCGGGGTCACGGCAGCGACATCGCGCAGCATCTGCTCGCTCATGAGCTTGGACCAGCCGTAAGGGTTGATCGGCTCGGTCGGCGTGTCCTCGCTGGCGATTCCGCCCGCCGGAATGCCATAGACGGCGGCGGTCGATGAGAAAATAAAATGCTTCACACCCGCCTCGACGCAGCACTGCAGCAGCGTTCGCGTGCCGCCCGTGTTGTTGCGGTAGTACTTCAGCGGGTCGGCAACCGACTCCGGCACGACAATGTGGGCCGCGAAATGCAGCACGCTTTCGATTCGCCGGGATTTCAGCAACTCGGCGACCAGGGGCGCATTGGTCGTGTCGCCTTCGATCAACTCTCCGTGGAGCACGGCGGAACGGAAGCCCGACGACAAATTATCGAGAATGTAGAGCCGTTCACGCTGTTCGCCAAGCTGGCGAACAACGTGGCTACCGATATATCCCGCTCCACCGGTGACGAGAATTGCACCCATCGGGCCTCCTGCGATTGCAGATCAGCATGATAGCAACGATTCTTGATGCGACGTCTGTACAACATCGCGGTTAGCCCGCGATTTTCAACCAGGAAATCTGTCGCCATAGTACGACGGCCTGTGGAGTCTCGGATCGACACGCGAAGCCATTGATCCGCCCCGATTCAACGGAAGCGACAAGTGCTGGTTGGCCGCGGACTCACCATTCGCCCGGCGGCCGCGGAGCGCCGCCGGCC
>JANPCY010000141.1:0-3310 GCA_031431175.1 Steroidobacteraceae bacterium
GCGCGTGCGTGGTCCGCCGCCGGCACCGTCGGCGATACGCGAAAGTTGCGCGCGGTTCGGCTGGCGGGCACGGGCAAGCGCTTCCTGAAGCTTTTCCTGGCGCACGGGCTTCATCAGGTAACCGGCCGCCTGGACCTCGAAGGCCGCGAGCGCGTGCTCGTCAAAAGCGGTGGTGAATATCACGGCAGGTGGGTCGGTCATGCGGGCCAGATGGCGCGCAGCTTCGAGGCCGTCCATGCCAGGCATGCGGATGTCGAGCAGGATCACCTCGGGGCGCAGCGTGCCTGCGAGTAGCAGCGCCTGTTCGCCCGATGCAGCCATCCCGGCGAGCTCGGCATCCGGCACTTCTTCGACCAGATGCGCCAGGCGTTCGCGCGCGAGCGGCTCGTCATCCACCACCAGCACGCGCAACTTCATGGAACGGGCCCACCGATCGGGAAACGCAGCGTGACGATGAAGCGCTCGGGCCCCTCGACGACCTCGAGATCGGTCTCACCGTGAAACATGAGGCTCAGGCGCTGGCGCACATTGTCGAGGCCAATCTTGTGGCCGGGACGGCGTGCAACCAGCTTGGGCGAAATCGGGTTCTCAATCGTCAGCACCGCCGTCGATCCTTCGCGACGGCCGGTGACCTGGATGGTCCCGCCCTTATCCATCGGCTCGATGCCGTGGTACACGGCGTTTTCCAGCAGGGGTTGCAGGAACAACGCGGGCACCGGCGTGTACATCGGAAGCGTGTCCACCTGCCAGTCCACGCGCAGGCGATCGCCGAGTCGCAACCGTTCTACCCGCTCATAGGCACGCGCAATCTCTATCTCGCTGCCGAGCGGGATGCGCTCGCGATGCTCGCGCAACGATGCCCGGAAAAGATCCGAGTGGTCCGCAATCGCCTGCTCGGCGACGCGCGGGTTGGTGCGCGTCAGCGAGGCGATGGTATTCATGCTGTTGAACAGGAAATGCGGGCGGATACGTGCCTGCAATGCGCGCACGCGGCTCTGCGCTTCAGCCTCGACATTGAGCCGCCATTGGTGCGAGACATAAAAATAGCGAAGGGCAAGACCTCCGGCGATCGTACAGACCGCAAGATTTCGCAGCAGGAACTCGATGTGAGCTGCGCTGAACGGATCCATGTTTACCGCAAGCAGCTGGCTCGCCACGGCGGCGAGCCACCAGGCGCCCTCGGTGACGACTGCCGTGATGCCGAGCATCAGCAGTAGCGCCAGCAATGAGCCGCGCAGCACGTCGAGTCTCGATAGCGGGCCGCGAGCGGCGCAGAGTGCGGCTGCCGTGCCGAGCCCGGCCCACAGCAGGAAGAGTGAGGTGCGCGCGAGGTCGGTCCAGAACAGCCCGGAGATGCCGAAACGCGCGAGCGCCAGGAGGAGCGCGACCAGTTCCGCTATCAGGACAACGGCCAGCACGCTCTGCGCCGCGCAGAAATCGGGTAGGTAGAAGCCCGGGCGTTGGCGAATAGCGGCGCTCATGGACTCATTTTCCGGCTGCGAACAGTGGCGTTTTCAGCCGGAAAATCGTCGAGATGTCCTCATCGCCGTGCCCTGTCTCGAGCAGTCGCTGGTAATCGGCGAGTATGCTTTCAACGACCGGGAGCGTCGCGCCGTGCCGCGCAGCCATGTCGCGGCAGATGCGCAGGTCCTTGTCGTGCAGCCGCACGCGAAAACCGGCCGGGTACTCGCCGCGCGCCATGAATGGCGCCCGGTGCACGAAATACCAGCTCGATCCCGCACCCTTGCCCAGCACCTCGATCACCTGCCCGAGCGGCAGGCCCTCGGCCTGCGCGAATGCCATCGCCTCGGCCACGACCTGTATGACGCCCGCGCAGAGGATCTGGTTGGTCGCCTTGGTTGCCTGGCCGGCGCCGGTCGGGCCGAGCAGCGCGATGGTCTTGCCGAGGGCGGCAAGAACCGGTCGCGCGCGTTCGAAGATCGCAGGCTCTCCCCCGCACATGATCGCAAGGGTCGCATTCTTTGCACCTTCGACACCGCCGCTGACGGGGCAATCGAGAAGTGCGGCACCCACAGTCGCAAGACGCGTGGCAGCCTTGCGTGCGGTATTCGCAGCGACTGTCGAGCAGTCGGCCACGATCGTGCCTTTGCGGAGACCCGGCAGCAGCGCCTCGACGACCGCAAGCAGGTCGTCATCGGCAGAAACGCAGGTGAATATGAATTCGCAGTCGGCGGCGAGCACGTCCGGTGTGTCAAAGGCGCGACAACCGATTTCGGCGGCGAGCGCTTCGGACTTGGAGGTCGTGCGGTTCCAGACACCGGTGAGCAACCCCGCGCGCTGCAGATTGCGGGCCATGTGTTGGCCCATGGCGCCCAGACCGATGAATCCGACGTTCATGGCGGGCCCCATTGTGCCCGATCGCGGCACTGCGCCGCTTCAAAGGCTATCGGCAGCGGCAGGCTAGCTGCAGTATTCGTCGACGGACTGCTTGGCGCGGACCCGGGCTTCGGTCAGCTGCTGATCCGTCAGATATTCGCGCTTGCCATCCGGAGTCTCGCGGAAAAGGCGTTGCGACTCGACGTAGCGCTGGTAGCGTTCCTTGGCTTCCTTGCACTGCTTTACTTTCGAATTGGAGACATCGGCCAGCACAGCGGCCATCGCATTGCGATCGATCGACGGCTCGGCGGAGTCGTCGCCGGAATTCTGCGTCGTGGACTCGTCGCCGTTATCGCCTTCATCGCCTGCGCCGTCCTCAGTCTCTTCATCCAGGACACTGGACTCCTGATGGTAGACGCCAATGATCTTGGCGTCAGCCTGGGCCGGGGGCAAGTCCGTGTAATGGATCTGGCCGCGCGAGTCGGACCATTTGTAGACGGTGTCTGCCGCTGCGACGACCGTCAGGCCCGCCATCAGCAATACCACCAGCGATTTCTGCAACATATAGACCTCCAGGCCGCGGCCCCATGCCGTCACAGCGCTTTCTCATCGAGCTCGCCGGTGCGGATGCGCACCACGCTGCCGAGCCCCGTCACGAAAATCTTGCCATCGCCGATCTTGCCGGTTCGGGCGGAGGTCGCGATCGCATCGATCACCGCGTCCACGCGCCCATCCTCGACCGCAATCTCGATCCGCAGCTTGGGGAGGAAATCCACGACATATTCCGCCCCCCGATAGAGTTCAGTGTGGCCTTTCTGGCGCCCGAAACCTTTGACTTCCGTCACAGTGACGCCCTGTACCCCCACCTCCGCCAGGGCGGCGCGAACCTCGTCGACCTTATAAGGCTTGATGACGGCGGTAACCATCTTCATTGGAAGGGCTCCTGCGGCGGAGTGTAGCGGAGAGCGCAAGG
>JANPCY010000142.1:0-3582 GCA_031431175.1 Steroidobacteraceae bacterium
CGGCAAGCTGTTCGGGCGCGGCGCTGCGGACATGAAGAGCGGGCTGGCGGCGATGGTTACGGCAACAGAGGAATTTGTCGCCGCTCACGCGCAATTCAATGGTTCGATCGCATTTCTGATCACCAGTGATGAGGAAGGACCGTCGGTCGACGGCACGCGGCGCGTGGTCGAGGTCCTCCGTGAGCGCGGCCAGCGCATCGATTATTGCCTGGTCGGTGAACCATCAAGCCTGCAGGTCTTTGGCGACACGATACGCATTGGCCGGCGCGGCTCGCTGTCGGGACGGCTGGCCGTGCATGGCGTACAGGGGCATGTCGCCTATCCGGACCGCGCGGACAACCCGATTCACCGCCTGGCACCGGCGCTTGTCGAGTTGACCACGCACGTCTGGGACTCCGGCAACGAACATTTCCAGCCGACGACATTCCAGGTCAGCAATCTGAATGCCGGGACCGGGGCACCCAACGTGATTCCCGGCGAGCTGAAGGCGCTCTTCAACCTGCGCTGGTCACCCGCGCAGACTCTTGAGGGCCTCAAGAAGACGATCACGGCGATCCTCGATCGCCATCAATTGCGTTATTCGCTTGAATGGTTCGTATCCGGCATGCCGTATTACTCGCCGCCGGGAAAGCTGGCAGCGGCTGCGGTTGCAGCGGTGCGCGAGATCAGCGGCCGCACGCCGGAATTGTCGACCGGTGGCGGCACCTCCGACGGGCGCTTCATCGCGCCGATGGGGCCCGAGGTCATCGAACTGGGGATCGTCAACGAGACCATTCACATGATCGACGAATGCTGCCCCATCGAGGATCTCGAAACGCTGCAACGCGTCTATCAGGCCTTGCTCACGCGCCTCTTGTAGCGCTCCGGCGTGATCAGGTCCGGCGCAGGTTGTTCCAGATCCCTGCGGCCATCAGGACCAGCGCGAAGACGAACACCCACGCGGGCATCGACAGGCCCAGAAGCGTGAAGTCAATTTTTGCGCATTCGCCGCCGGCCTGGAACACCTTCAGGATGACTTCGGTCAGTGGAAACAGCTCGAGCATGAATTTTAGATCCGCACCGCAGGATGCGATCGAGCCTGGTGGCTGCATCTGGATCCAGACGTGCCGTCCTGCCGTCGCGAGTGTGGCAAGTCCGGTGACGCCGATGAGAACTGCATAAATCACGCCGCGCAGTCCGCCGCTCGAATGCAGCGCAGCCAGCAGGAAGGCGACGCCCATCGCCGCAACCGTCACGCGCTGGAAGATGCACAGGTGGCAGGGCTGGAACTCGAGTACGTACTGGGTGTAGAACGCGAGGCCGAGCGCCAGCGCGCACGCCAGGAATCCGAGCCTGTTGGCGCTGCGCCGGGACGGCATCTTCAGCCCTGGCGCTCCTGGGCTGAATCGCGGATCTGCCGCTCCGCATCGTCAAGCGACAGGTGCCGGATGTCCTTGCCATGGACCATGTAGACGGTGTACTCGCAGATGTTCTTGGCGTGGTCACCGATGCGTTCCATGGCACGAACCACCCACATGACTTCGAGCGCACGCCGGATGGAGCGCGGGTCCTCCATCATGAAGGTGATGCTCTGGCGCTGGATGGCTTCGTATTCCTCGTCCACCTTGCGGTCGCGGCGCGCCACTTCGAAGGCCTCGTCCGCTTCCAGGCGCGCGAAAGAGTGCAGCGCATCGTGCACCATCTCGGTGACCAGCTTGCCAAGATGCCGAATCTCACGATAGTGATCCGCGGGTTTTTCCATCGAGGCGAGCTTGGCTGCGATGAATCCGACCTTCTCGACTTCGTCACCGATGCGCTCGAGGTCGGTGATAGTCTTGATGATCGCGACCATTACGCGGAGGTCGGACGCGGTCGGTTGCCGGGTGGCGATGATCCGGCCGCATTCCTCGTCGATCTCGACTTCCATCCGGTTGACTTTGTAATCGTCGCGCGCAATCTGCTCGCCGAGTTCGCTGTCGCCTTCGACCAGCGCAATCACCGCCTGCTGCAGCTGCTGCTCGACGAAGCCGCCCATCTGCATGACGCGCGTACGGACCCGCTCCATGTCCTCGTTGAAGCGTCGCGAAATATGCTGGCCCAGGTCAGCCGCTTCCATGCCCCGCACTCCCGATCGGCCACGCCGATTCTGGTCCATCATATCGCAGCGCTACCCCGATCAGAACTTGTAGTTCAGATCGAGCTGCAGTCGTTTGTATTCGACTTCCGACGCCGTTTCGTAGTTCCGGTCGTTAATGAAGTAGGTGGCCTTGAGGTTCATGTTCTTGACCGGGGCCCAGGTTCCCTGCACCGCGTAGCCTCTGCCCTGTGTCAGACCATCGGCAAAGTCCGAATCGACGAATGCCGCAAATTGCGCATCGCGCTCGAGCTCCTGATACAAGGCGCCGAATTCCCAGCTGTGCGGATCGGCGGCCCTGCCGAGCATGAAGCCAAGCTGGTATCCCGTATTCAGCGTACTCGGGTCCATGTTTTCAATGTACGAACCGAACAACATGAGCGGTGTGGCTCCGACCCTGCCGGACCACTGCACATCGGCGACCACGATGTTGTAATCAAAGGTGTAACAGCGGACCAGGCCCGTGGAACTGGACGTGCAGCTTGCGTCCGCCGTATAGCTGCTGTTGCCGGCCGGCGATCCGGTAAATGGCAGAATTGGCTGGTCCTGGATCGCGCCGTAGTCCCAATAGCCCGCCGCCAGCGTCAGGCCCCCGTCAAATACGTAACCCAGTTGCGCGCCGACGAGATTGCCATCGGCCCCCGCTGAAGCCTCGTCCAACCAGAGGCCCCACGCCTTGGCGAATGGCCCGGTCTTGCTGCCGTACTGGAAGGCGACGCCCTCGGGATTCACGTCTCCGTCGAAGAACAGGCTGTAGCCGGCCTTGGTCCAGGGCTGCTTCTGCTTGCCGACGGTGAACAGCATGTCCTCGCGCAGCCTCCAGTCGATATATGCGAGGTTCAGGCCAATTGCCTTGCGTTGATTTCCATCGTCCAGGGTCGAGTTGGACGAGCGCGCATCAAGGATATCGGCAGTGGCGATTTCCAGTCCCGCCAGCAGCGTGCTGCTGATCTTCGCTTCGAGGCCGAGCCTGGCACGGATGCGCTGGCGCCAGCGATCCGAAGGGACACCTTCGATGTCGAGCCCCTCGGTGCGGAAACGGAAGTCACCTTTCCACTTGATGTTGCGAGCCCAGTCCATGGCGTTGGAGGACGCAAGACCCTGTGCGAGCTGGTCCGTCTGCTTGTCATTCGACTCCTCGACGGCCCCGATCCGCGTCTCGAGTGCCGCAACTGCTGGCGGCGCCGGTCCCCGCGACGCGGCATTTGATTTTTCGAGCTGCTCGATACGGGCCAGCAGCGTCGGCAGGATTGCGACCTGCTGCTTCAGTGCCTCGATTTCAGCCCGCTCCTGATCGGTCGTGGCCGCAACTGCAAGGCCCGGCGCGGACATGACCAGTCCCAATGCGCTTGCCGTGATGATGTTTCGCATAGATTTGCTTCCAGTGTTTCTAGTCTGTGAACCGTTGGTAATCTCAAACACCCTTCAGCGTGGACAGTGCCACGGCATCTTTCCGGACCTTGTCACGG
>JANPCY010000143.1:0-12624 GCA_031431175.1 Steroidobacteraceae bacterium
ATCAGCACGCCGACGACCGTCGCGAGTGCGGCTCCCGATTCCAGTCCAAACAGGCTGATCGCGACGGCGACGGCCAGCTCGAAGAAATTGGACGCACCGATCAGCGCCGAGGGCCCGGCCACACAGTGCGCGACGCCGAGGCGCCGGTTCAACAGGTAGGCGGCGCTCGAGTTCAGCAGCACCTGAATCAGGATCGGCACGGCCAGCAGCGCGATCACGAGTGGCTGCGCAAGGATCGCATCACCCTGGAACGCGAACAGCAACACCAGCATCGCGAGCAGCGCAGTAAGTGCCAGGGGCGCAATTCGGCGGATCGCAGCTTCGTAGACGCCCTGCCCGCGTTGCAGCAGCTTGTGGCGCCAGGCCTGTGCAATCACCAGCGGCACGACGATGTACAAGACGACCGATAGCAGCAGCGTGTCCCAGGGCACATGGATGGCCGCAACGCCCAACAACAACGCAACGAGCGGCGCGAAGGCGAAAACCATGATCAGGTCGTTGAGCGCCACCTGCGTCAATGTAAAGTTCGGCTCGCCCTTCGACAGATTGCTCCAGACGAACACCATGGCCGTGCAGGGTGCGGCTGCCAACAGGACCAGGCCAGCGATGTAACTGTCGTGCTGCCCGACTGGCAACCAGCCCGCGAACAGATGCCGGATGAAGATCCAGCCGAGCAGCGCCATCGAGAATGGCTTGATCGCCCAATTGACGAACAGCGTGACTCCGATGCCGCGCGAGTGCCGGCGTACTTCATGCAGCCTGCTGAAGTCGACCTTGACCAGCATCGGGATGATCATGATCCAGATCAGGATTCCGACCGGCAGGTTGACGTGCGCGAATTCCAGGCTCGCGACCGCCGCCGCAGCGCCGGGCGCGAGCTGCCCGAGAGCGGTGCCGGCACCGATGCAAGCCAGTACCCAGACTGTCAGGTAGCGTTCGAAGAAGCCGAGTTCAGGCGCTGGTGGACGCATCGTCCCTGGCCGCCTGTTGCCCGCCGATTTCATCGAGCTGGCGCTGCAGTCGCATGCGCTCCAGCGATGCCAACGGCAGGTTCATGAAGATCCTGATGCGGTGCTCCAGCGCGCGAAAGGCATCGCGGAATGCCAGCATTCTCTGCGCCTCACTTCCTTCGACTGCCGCAGGATCTTCAACACCCCAGTGCGCGGTCATCGGTTCGCCTGGCCAGATCGGGCAGACTTCTCCGGCCGCCTTGTCGCAGACAGTGATGACGAAATCGAACTCAATGCCGCCTGGCGTCGCGAATTCGTCCCAACTCTTGCTGCGTACGCCCGCCGCGGAAATCTTCATTTGCGCAAGAAGCTCAAGGGCCAGCGGATTGACGCGCCCGGTCGGGAAGCTGCCTGCGCTATATGCGTGGAACCGCTCTGCGCCCCAGTGATTGACCAGCGCCTCCGCCAGGATGCTGCGCGCCGAGTTGCCGGTGCACAGAAACAGTACATTCCAGGTCCGCTCCGGTTTCGCCGAGGTCATCGCCCGCCCCTGCTCAACCCGGGCAGCAGCCGCCGGCGGGATCGCAAGCGCGGGCCAGCGGGTGCTCAGGTCCATGGTCGTCGCCGTAGTGGCGCGCCTCACCTAGCGTATGGAACACTTCCCAAGCAATGCCCTGCGGATCCACTGCCCAGTGCTTGTCGGAATGCGCGTAGCAGCAATTGGCGCCCGGCTCATCCGACACCTCGGCGCCGGCCGCAGTGAGACGCCCGCGGATCTCCGCGAGCTCTTCCGCGCTGTCCGCCTGCAGCCCGAGATGTTCGATGCCGGCGCGATCGCGGCCGGTTGAAATCGCAAAATTGACTCGGGGGTCCTCGACCAACCACCTCGCATAGTCATGCTTGACGACGGCGGGTTCGGCACCGAACAACTTCGTGTAAAAGGCCTTGCTGCCGTCGAGATCGCGGACGGCAACGTGAACGTGAAAACGTTTCATGACATTCTCCTGGCGATTGACTTGCGGCCGCTCGCACCCGCGGGTGCGCAAGCCGCCCCGCCGCAGCAGTTTTCGGTGAGGAAGCCGACCAGCGATTGCATGGCGCCGTAGTCAGCCGAGTAGTAGATGAACCGGCCATCCTGCCGCCCCCGTACCAGGCCAGCCTGCGTGAGACTGCGCAGGTGGAAGGACAGCGCCGGCGGCGATATGTCGAGCTGCACGGCCAGATCGCCGGCCGCGAGCCCGTCGGGCCCGGCCTGCACCAGCAGCCGGAACGCCTCGAGGCGCGTCTCCTGCGCCAGCGCCGCCAGCGATTTCACTGCCTTGATCCGGTTCATGGTTAAAGAGTTAAACAATTATTGAACTGATTGTCAAACAGGCAACCGGATGGTGCAGAGCCCGTCTGGTTGCGGGCTTCGCCTTCGCATCGCAAGATGTCGCAAAGGACCGGAAAGCTTGGAGAAATCTGACCCCGCCCGCCGGCTGATCATCGGCTCGGCGATCATCGGCTCGATCGGAACCTTCGGCCTGCACGTGCTGCTGCCGGCGCTCCCGGCCATTGCGGCTGCCATGCAGGTGCATGCAGCGGCTGCGCAGCTCCTGATCAGCCTGTCGATGGTCGCGATCGCATTCGGCAATTTGATCATCGCGCCGCTGTCGGACCGTTACGGCCGCCGCCCTGTCGTGCTGACGGGGCTCGGCCTGTTTGTCGCTGGCAGCTTTGCGGGGATCCTCGCCCCGTCGCTCGAATTACTCGTGCTCGCACGCATCGTGCAGGCCTTCGGCGGCGGCGCAGCGATGGCGGTCATGCGGGCCGCGATCATGGATCACTTTGGACCGTCGCGGGCCGCCGCGGCGATCGCGGCGACCGCGACCGCGATTCTCATCGCGCCGATGCTGGCGCCGACACTGGGCGGTCTCGCGATCCAATGGCTGGACTGGCGGGCTGTCTTCGGCCTGTCTGCAATTCTTGGCATCGCCGTGCTCTTGTTCGCGGCACGCAGTCTCAGCGAGACCCGGGCGGCCGAACTTTCTGCCGGGCCCTCTCCCCGCACACTTTCGAGTTACCGGCAGCTATTCGGCTCGCGCACCTACCTGACCTACGTCGCCTTCGGCTCAAGCATGATGAGCATGATCTACACGTTCGTGACCGGCGCGCCCTATGTCGCCGTCGATGTGCTGGGCGTATCGCCCGCGAGCCTGGGCCTGTTGCTGTTCCTGCCCGCCGTTGCATCCTTCGCGGGCTTCCTGGTCGCAGCGCGTACCGCCAACCGGGTCAGCCCAGCGCGCCTGATGCGAACCGGCGCGCTGATCGCATTTCTCGGCGCGGCCATGATGATCCTGCTCGCCCTCGCCGGCGTATGGCACCCGCTTGCCCTGTTCCTGCCGGGCATGCTGGTCGGATTCGCGAATGCGCTTGCGACACCCAGCTCGACAACGGGCGCGATCACGAGCCATCCGGCATTTGCCGGGGCGGCATCCGGGTTATTGGGGTTCCTGCAACTGGTGGTCGCGGCCAGCGCGACGCAATTCGTGGCGCTGCTGGCCGCTCATTCGCCGGTGCCGCTCGCCGCGACCCTGATGGGGCTCAGCCTGGTGTCGTTGCTGACGCTGCGCTCGATCGCGCGGATTGCCGATCAGTCCGGCCCGTAATCTCCGCCCGAGGCGCCTGAGCCGACGCGATAGCGGAATCGCACGGCGCCGAAGGTCAACGTATCGCCGTCCTCCAGCTTTGCGTAGCGGAGCTGGATGCCGTTGACGTACACGCCATTGCAGCTGTTGGCGTCGATCACCGAGACCTCGCGCCCGCGCATCTTCAGTACCGCATGCAGCCGGCTCACAGTCGGATCGACGATACGCAGGTCATTGTCCTTGGTGCGACCGACATTGATGCGCGGCAGCACCATCTCGTACACCGAACCCACCATATCGAGCCCGATCAGGTAACGGCGGACCTGCGGTTCGCTGTCAGCCGAAACCGGCGCTTCCATGCGCGGCGGCGCCTGTTGCATGTCCTCGACGAGCACCTGGCGCGGCGGCAGCCCCTCAGCCAATATCGGTGCAGCTTCCACGATCGGCACTTCGGCGATCGGCGTGGCAATAACTGGTAAGACGGCTGCGGGCACTTCCGCCATCTGCTCGCCGCCAAAGAAATGGCGCATGAGCGCCCGCAATTCGCCACCGTCCTGAACTGACTTGTCGAGCGCGCGCAGCCGTACGCGCATCTGCTCGATGAATTGATCGCGCACGTCGATACCGGCGACGAGCTGCTCGCGCGTCGCGCGCAGGCGCTCGACTTCCTCGCGCGCTTCGAGCAACGCGCGACTACGTTCGCGCAGCCGCCCGTGCAGGCTTGTGATGGCACTGTCCGCCAGTGAGGATGGCCGCTGCTCGGCAATCGAGGCGAGGCGCGCCGACAGGTTTTCAATCTCTTGCGCGCCCTCGGCGAACTGGCGCTTGCGCTCGGCCAGTTCCGCGCGAATGCCATCGACGTGCTGCTGCCAGCCCGCGCGTTCTGCAGCGAGCGCTTCGGCCAGCTCAAGCTCGAGCTGCTCGTCTTCGACCTGCGGCAGCCGCCGGTTAAGGTCGAGCTCGGTTCCCGTGAACAGTTCGATGTCCTCGGCGAACTCCATGCCCCGAAGGTTCGGGATCTGCCTGGTTTCGTCGTCGGTCAGGTTTGGCGCAAGCTGCGACTCGTCGATGGCTGTCGCCCGCTCCCACGCGGGACCGCTGCCAATGTGGTTCTCGCCGGCCAGTTCGATGTGTTCGACCAGCTGGATAATGTCCTCGGCGACGATGCCGTCATCCGATGGAGCGTCCTCGTCCCACTTGGCCATGTCATGAGTCCCCTGGCGCGATTCCCGCGCCTTGTTGCGCGTGCCGGCCTCTTCTATGTCGAAGGGTGGCATCTCTACTCGCTAGCAGTATCCGGAATGCTACACCCCAATTCTGTGACCCGCGTCACAAGCGACGGTGCCTGCAGGGGGTGCAGTATAAGCTGTTACATATGCGACAGGTCTGGATGCTCTCAGCGACCCAGGCTTTGTGCATGTCGGGCAGTTTTCTGTTCGTTTTGCTGGGCGGAATCATCGGCTCGGAACTGGCGCCGGCACCCGGCCTCGCAACATTGCCCGTATCGGTATTGATCATCGGGCTTGCCGCCAGCGTCTTGCCGGCCGGAGCGCTGATCCGCCGATTCGGAAGGCGCACAGCATTCGTGGCGAGCGCGCTGTTTGCCGGTCTCGGCTGTATTGGCGCCGGACTTGGCATCCATGCCGCCAATTTCTGGATTTTCTGCGCCGCCGCGCTGTTGCTCGGTGCCAACAACGCGATGGTCATGCAGTACCGTTTCGCGGCGGTCGAATATGTCGAACCAGAGCGCGCCAGCAAGGCCATCGCGATTGTCATGAGTGGCGCACTCGCCGCCGCCTGGATCGGCCCGGAGATCGCCGTACGCTGCGCCGACATCGTCGCGGGTGCGCACTACGCGGGATCATTTTTCGTCGGCACGTGCCTCTATGTGCTCGCTGCCATCCTGCTCGTGCTGACTCCGATCTCCACGCGCACCGCGGACAAGGACACACGACCGCCGCGACCGCTTGCCGAGATTGCGAGGCAGGCGGATTTTCGCATCGCGGTGCTGGCGGCGCTCGTTTCCTATGCGGTCATGAGCTTTGTCATGACGGCGACGCCGATCAACATGCACGTGATCGACCAGTACGATGAGGTCGCGACCAAGCAGGTCATTCAGGGTCATCTGCTCGCGATGTACCTGCCTTCGCTCGCGAGCGGCTGGGTCATTACGCAATTCGGGATCCGTCCGGTGATCGTCGCAGGCACGTTGCTGATGGCCGCTTGCGTCGCCATTGCCGCGTTCATCGGGAACAGTGTGCTGCATTACGGATGGGCACTCGTGCTGCTGGGACTCGGCTGGAATCTGCTGTTCATCGCGGGCACGACGCTGCTCACGCGCACCTACCGGTTGCAGGAACGCATCCAGGTGCAGACCCTGAATGACTTCATGGTATTCGGCGCCCAGGCCGTCGCATCGCTGATGGCGGGCGTCGCGCTCGCAACGATCGGCTGGCAACGCCTCAATCTCGCGACGCTGCCATTGCTGGCAGCGGTACTGCTCTCCCTGGCATTCGCAGCCCGCCGGCGGCGGGTGGAGCAGGCCTAGCGGTCGAGGAATTCGCGGATCCGTGCGACCTGCATCGCAACCGGTTTCTGGTTGAGCGCCGCGGAGTCCTCGACCAGTTGCAGCATTGGTTGCGTCAGTGTCACCGCCGGTTGCTGATCGCCCGCGAACACCAGACGACGGATTTCGCGGGGCCGTAGCGCCGCGAGTTCGAAGGCGACCAATGCGCCACGGCCGCAACCGATTACATCCACTTCGGGAAGCCGGAGCTGATCGAGAAGACCTGCGATTGCGACCGCCAGATTCGCAACCGACAGGCGCCCCGCTGGCCCGTCGGATGCCCCTCTGCCCGGCAGATCCGGCGCATAGACCGAGCGATCGGATCCGAGCAGCGCAGCGCAAGCGTCGAAATCGGCGCCGCTGCCGCCCTCGTCATGCAGAAACAGGAGCGCCGTGAACTCGTCGAAGCCGCCGCTCGGCGGGAAGGCCGTGGTCAGGTGCAACTGACCGTAGCGGCAGTCCACGTACATGCGCCGCAGGGATGCCGTTGCCGCCGCCTTCCGGATCTTTGCCACCATGCCCGCCCTGTCCCAATGGCTCCTTGTATCATGGTGCCTCAAGGGGACCGCAATGCCAAAAAACCTGCGCACATTCCTTCCCGCCGTCCTGACAATGGTAATCGGTCTGTTCACCGCCACGGTGGCGCAATCCGGGGGCCCCGATCAGGCTGCGACCTTCGACAAGCTGAAGTCGCTGGCCGGCACATGGACCGGCACGATGGAAGACCCGCTCGAGGGTCCGCCGGTTACCGTCCGCTACGAGGTCGTAAGCAACGGCAAGGCCGTCATCGAGTACCAGAATCCCGGCAAGACGTTCGAAATGGTGACGGTTTACTACCTGGCCAACGGCAAGCTGCAAGCGACGCATTACTGCGGGGCCGGCAACCAGCCCAGCTACCGCCTCGACGACAAGTCGACCGCAGAACTGGCGCTGCTCGAGTTCGCAGGCGGCACGGGCTTCGATCCGGATCAGGACGGGCATGTGCACAAGGGCGATATCCGGTTCATCTCGCCGAATCGCATCGAGCATCAGTGGTTCCACTATGTCGGACCCAAGGAGATGGGATCGACGCACTGGTTCCTGCAACGCCAGGTCGAGACGCCCGCCGAATCCGCAGAGCCGGTCGCAGCGCCTGATCCGCCCGCGGAGCCGGCAACATGAAAAGTCTTATTACGGCCTAGGTGATGCTGCTTGCCGCGGGCGCCGCGCACGCGGCAGATCCGCCGCGCAATTGCAGCAGCGTGGAATATCGGCAATTCGATTTCTGGATTGGCGGGTTCGAGGTGCGCTCGCCTGACGGCGAGCTCGCCGGACACAATGTCATCGAGCCGACGCTGAATGGTTGCGCGTTGACCGAGCACCGGGAATCCTCGACTGACGACGGCGCGACCTGGATGACGCTGTTCGACGGCTGCTATCTGCCCAAACGCTAGTCAATATTCGTCGTACTTCCGCGCCTGGCCGCGCACGCGCTCGGCCGGATACTTGAGCGCATTGCTCTCGAGTTTTTCACCGGCCGCCTGCAGCAGGTCGATGTCGAGCCGGTCGGCGATCCGCACCAGATAAACCAGCACGTCGGCCAGTTCCTCGGCGGCGTGCCGGCGCCTCTCGGCATCGAGCGTCGCACTCTCTGCTTCGGTCAGCCACTGGAACAGCTCGGCCAGTTCGGCGGCTTCCACAGAGAGGGCCATCGCGAGGTTCTTGGGGCTGTGAAACTGGTCCCAGTCGCGTTCCGCGACGAAGACGCGCAGGCGTTCCTTCAGTTCCTCGAGGTCGCGCATGGCGCCACTGTCAGGCAATCGCCGCTCGCCTGCAACGTCTGGTCGAATACGGTTTGCCAGCGCCGCACCTGGACCGTCAGAATCGACGGCCTGGACATGGCCGCTACCCTGCGCGGTTCCCGTGAACGCCGAGAGACGGAGGCGATAATGAACGAGACACGACGCAACATCCTCAAGGCCGGCGCCGGAACGGCGTTCGCGATCGCCGCAGGCCGGCTGGCAGCCGGCGCGCAGACCAGCGGGCAGAAGCAAAGAACACTGCTCATCCTGGGCGGTACCGGCTTCATCGGTCCGCATCTGACGGAGCAGGCCCTTGCACGCGGATGGAAGCTCACGCACTTCAACCGCGGCAAACGCGTCGCCGAGGTCGAAAATGTCGAGACGCTGCTCGGCGATCGCAAGGGTCAACTGGATTCGCTGAAGGGCCGCAGCTGGGATGCGGTCGTGGACGACACCGGCTACATCCCGAAGTTCGTGAAAATGTCGTCGGACCTGCTCGCGCCGAACACCGGCTACTGCCTCTACGTCTCGAGCATTTCAGCCTACGCGAGCTTCGTGAAACCCAATGACGAAGCATCGCCCCGCGGCGTGCTCGCGGATATTGAAGAGGAACAGGTTACCAACGACAGCTACGGGCCCATGAAAGCGCTCTGCGAGGATTACGTGCGGCAAGCCTTCGGCGCGCGCTCCTCGGTGGTGCGCCCCGGCTATATCGTCGGGCCACTGGATCCCACGGACCGATTCACCTACTACCCGGTCCGTGTCGCAAGAGGCGGCGAAATGGCGCTGCCTGGCACGCCGGCCGATCCGATCCAGATCATCGACGTGCGCGACCTCACGCGCTTCATGCTGGATCTCGTCGAACGTCGCGTGGACGGATTCTTTAACGCCGTCACGCCGCCCGGCGCCATCACGATGGGCGGGCTCTTCGACTCGAACAAGCGGATTTCCGGCGCCGATACCCAGGCGACCTGGATCGACGAGGACTTCCTCGCGCAGCAGTTGAAGCCCGAGGAGATGAATTTCGCGCCCTGGGGTCCGATGCGCGGCGTCGAGGCCGGCGCCTCGCTGACCGGGATCAGGTTTTCGGTGGCCCAGGGGCTGACGAGCCGCCCGCTCGACGACACGGTACGCGACACGCTCGCCTGGCATGCGACCCGCCCGCCCGAGCGGCAAGCGGCGCTGCGTTCCGGGCTGTCGGTTGAGCAGGAAACCAGGCTGCTCGCGGCCTGGCACGCTCGAAAACCGTCCTGAGCGGAGGGTCTGGTGGTAGCGGCCCTGATCGGCGTTAAGATGCCCTCACCAGGCCGGAATTCGGGAGGTCCCATGCGCACGGTCAGGCAACTGCTCGACGGCAAACCGTCCGGGGTCCACACCGTGGACACCGAGGACCCGGTCCGCACCGCGATCCAGCTGATGGCCGATCACTTCGTCGGCGCACTGCCTGTGTTGAGCGGCGGCCGGCTGGTCGGCATCGTCTCGGAGCGTGACTACGCGCGCAAGATCGTGCTGATGGGCCGCAATTCCAGCGAGACGACGGTCGCCACGATCATGAGTGCGCCGGTCATCCAGGTCGGACCGCAGAACAGCGTGAACGACTGCATGATGCTGATGACCGACAAGCGCATCCGCCACCTGCCGGTGGTCGAGAATGGCGAACTGATCGGCGTGATCTCGATCGGCGACTGCGTCAAGGCCGTCATCGACGAGCAGCGCCACGAGATCGAGGATCTCAGGCGCTACATCGCGGGCTGAAATCCGCGCGGCGCGCCGGGTTTCACCAGCTCCCGGTATTCGGCATCGACGCCCAGGGCTCGCGCGGCGGCAGCGCATCGCCCTTTTGCAGTAATTCGATCGAGACATTGTCCGGTGAGCGCACGAAGGCCATGTGCCCGTCGCGCGGCGGGCGGCTGATCGTGACGCCGGCGGCCTTGAGCTTCCCGCACAGCGCGTAGATGTCGTCCACCTGGTAGGCAAGATGGCCGAATGCACGGCCCATCGTGTATTGCTCCGGGTCCCAGTTCCAGGTCAGCTCGACCTGCGCCTCGTCGTCACCCGGCGCCGCGAGGAACACGAGCGTGAAGCGCCCGCGTTCACTGACGTGGCGATCGAGCTCCACGAGCCCGAGCTTGTTGCAGTAGAAATCCAGCGACCGGTTGAGGTCGGTGACCCGAACCATTGTGTGAAGGTATTTCATGCGAAGAAGACTGCCAGAAATCCCGCCAGCGCACCGCCCGCGATGACCCACAGCACGTCAACACGGGTTCTCTCCAGCAGGATCAACGCGGCGATCGCGATTGCAAGCGCGGACCAGTGCGGCGCTCCGATCCCGGCCTGGAAGATAACGGTGCCTGCAAACACGACTGCGAGATTCGCGATCACTCCCACAACCGCCGCCGTAATGCCCGAAAGCGCGCCGGCAAGCCGGGGGTTAGCGGTCAGGCGCTCGACATAGGGGGCGCCGACCAGGATCAGCACGAAGGACGGCAGGAAGGTCGCCCAGGTCGCAAGCAGCGCCGTCGTTGTAGCCGTCGCCGCCGGTCCCACCGCCCCCGGCGCATTCCAACCCGCCATGAAACCCACGAACTGCAGCACGATAATGAGCGGGCCCGGCGTCGTCTCCGCCAGCGCGAGGCCGGCGACCGTTTCCGCCGGCGTGAGCCAGCCATAGACCTCCACTGCCTGCTGCACCACGAAGGCGAGCACTGCGTAGGCGCCGCCGAATGTCACGAGTGCGGCCGTCGTGAAGAATCCGTAGACCTGCGAGTGAATCGACCCTGATCCAGTCGTGGCCAGGACGATTGCGGCGGGCAGCGCCCACAACAGGGTGCCGGCAAGCAGGACTCGCCACGGGAAATTCGTCGCGCCCGCCGGCGCCGGCGGCGCAGCATCGCGGCGCATTAATCCACCCAGCAGCGCGGCACCCAGCAGCAGCAGCGGAAATGGCGCGAGATGCCAGGCCATGACCACAAAGGCCGCGGGCGCAATCAGCCAGTGCACCGGCGCAGAAAGTGCACGCCGCGCAACGCGGATCAGCGCATGCACGATGAGCGCCACGACCGTCGCCTTCAGCCCGAACAGCAGCGCGGCGATCGCCGGCACCTGCCCGTAGATCGCGTAGGCGAATGACAGGCCGAGCAGCAGCGCGATCGCCGGCACGATGAAGCAAAGGCCCGCGACGATGCCACCCGCCGTGCCATGAAACCGCCAGCCAAGGTAGATCGCGAGCTGCAGAGCCTCGGGGCCCGGCAGCAGCATGCAGAAATTCAGCGCGTTCATGAATGGCTGCTCGGCGAGCCAGTGGCGCCTTACGACGATTTCGCGGTGCAAGATCGCGATCTGGCCGGCCGGGCCGCCGAAGGAAATGAATCCGAGCTTCAGCCAGAAAAGAAAGGCCTCGCGGCGCGACGGGCTCACGGGTCTGGAGTCTGGTGGTGCAACATCTGCCCCCGCAGGCTCAAAACAATTCCGAAGAATCCGGCGGCGTTGCCGGGCGCGGACTGCGCGAGCGGATCCAGTCGCCCGTGATCATCTCCGCGTAAGTCTGTCCGGGACCGATCATCGGGTAGACGCCGGCGTCCGGATCAATGATGACTTCGAGAAATGCGGACCCTGGAAACGCGATGAACTCGGAAACGACGCGTTCGACGTCGGCCTTGCGGTCCAGCCGGCGCGCGAACTCGAAGCCATCCGCCTGCGCGGCCTTCACGAAGTCTTTCTTGTGAAGTGATTTGTCGGAAGCCGACAGCCGTCCCTTGAAGAACAGCTTCTGCCACTGCTTGACCATGCCGTCACCAAAGTTGTTCAGCACGACGACCTTTACCGGCAGCCCGTAGGTCGTCACCGTTTCGAGTTCGCCCAGATTCATCCTGATGCTGGCGTCGCCGTCGAGGTCGATCACTAGCCGCCCGGGATTCGCGAACTGGGCGCCGATCGCAGCCGGCAGACCGAAGCCCATGGTGCCCATGCTGCCCGAGGTCAGCCACAGCCGCGGCTCGCGGAAATCAAAGTACTGCGCGGCCCACATCTGGTGCTGGCCTACGCCGGTCGTGATGATGGCCTCGCCCTTTGTCAGCCGATTGATCGCCTCGATCAGGTGGTTGGGCTGGATGAGCTCGCTCGCCCGGTCGTAGTTCATCGCGTACGTTTCCTTGAGCACCGCGCAATGCGCGTGCCAGGCCGACCAGTCGCGGCTGAAGCCCGCCTGCCGCCCGTATTCCGTGAGCCGCGCGAGCGCATCCGCGGTACGGCCCACGTGACTCCAGTGCACGCGCTTGACCTTGTTGATTTCGGAGGCGTCGATGTCGAAATGCGCTATGTGCCGCGCGCCCTGCGCGAAGCGGCCCGGAATACCGGCTACGCGGTCGTCGAAGCGGGCGCACGCCGCGATCAGGAAATCGCAGTCGTCCACGGCGTAGTTCGCAAACGCGGCGCCGTGCATGCCGAGCATCCGGAGCGACAGCGGGTGGCGTGTATCGACCACACCGATGCCCATCAGCGTCGTGACGACCGGGACGCCGAAAGCGGCTGCAAATTCCCGAAGCGCCGGCGCTGCGCCGCCATTGACGATACCGCCGCCAGCGTAGATCAGCGGCCGCTCCGCTTGCTCGAGCATTCGGAAGAAGTCGGCGCTAGCCGCATCGGGCAGTTGCGCGGGGTTGAGCTGCGCGAGGCGGCGGCGGTAGCGAGGAATCGCGAGG
>JANPCY010000144.1:0-1843 GCA_031431175.1 Steroidobacteraceae bacterium
GCAAGGCTTTTCATCCGGGCGGTCTGCCATTCCCGCTGTTGCACATCGACACCACCTGGAAATTTCGCGAGATGATCGAGTTCCGCGACCGGATGGCTCGCGAGATCGGATTCAAGCTGATAGTGCACACGAATGAGGAGGGGGTGGCAGCCGGCGTTTCGCCATTTACCCACGGCTCAAAGTACACGGACATTATGAAGACCGAGGCGCTGAAGGCGGCGCTCTCGAAGCACCGCTTCGATGCGGCTTTCGGCGGCGCGCGCCGTGACGAGGAGAAGTCACGGGCCAAGGAGCGGGTGTTCTCATTTCGCGACGCGCAGCATCGCTGGGACCCGAAGAACCAGCGGCCCGAACTCTGGAATCTCTATAACGGACGCATCCACCAGGGCGAGAGCATCCGGGTGTTTCCGCTCTCGAACTGGACCGAGCTCGACGTCTGGCTCTACATCCACCTCGAGCGGATCCCGGTGGTGCCCTTGTACTTCGCCAAGCCGCGCCCGGTCGTGGACCGCGACGGCATGCTGATCATGGTGGACGACGGGCGCATGCCGCTGCGTGACGGCGAGAAGACGGTCATGGAGACCGTGCGATTTCGCAGTCTCGGCTGTTATCCGTTGTCCGGTGCGTTGCGATCGAATGCAGATTCGCTGACTACGATCATCGAGGAAATGCTGGTGACCCGTACGTCCGAGCGCCAGAGCCGCGCGATTGACTTCGACCAGGCCGCGGCGATGGAGAAACGCAAGCGCGAGGGGTATTTCTGATGGCCGCCGTGAAGCTCGAGGATTTCTTGCTGCGCCACGAGGCGAAAGACCTGCTGCGTTTCATCACCTGCGGCAGCGTGGATGACGGCAAGAGCACGCTGATCGGGCGCTTGCTGCACGACACCCAGCAGATCCTCGAGGACACGCTCGCTGCCGTGACCTCCGACAGCCGCAAATGGGGGACGACCGGGGACACGGTGGATCTCGCGCTGCTGGTGGACGGCCTGCAGGCCGAGCGCGAGCAGGGCATCACGATCGACGTTGCCTACCGCTACTTCGACACGGAGGTGCGCAAATACATCATTGCGGACTGCCCCGGTCACGAGCAGTACACGCGCAACATGGCGACCGGCGCCTCGACCGTGGATCTTGCGGTGATCCTGGTGGACGCCGCGCGCGGCGTGCAGGTACAGACCCGCCGGCATGCCTACATCGTCTCGCTGCTCGGCATCCGGCATGTGATCGTCGCGGTCAACAAGATGGACCTGGTCGGATTCGATGAGCGCGTGTTCAAGGCGATCCACGACGAATGCGTCGCATTGATCGGTCGCCTTGGCGTGCCGGACATGCGGGTCGTGCCGGTCTCTGCGCTGAAAGGCCACAATGTCGTGACGCGCGGCGATGGCATGCCCTGGTACAAGGGGCAAACGCTGCTTGAATTGCTCGACTCGATCGATATCAGCCGTGACCAGAACCTGGCGGATCTGCGCCTGCCGGTGCAGTACGTCAATCGCCCGGATGCAAGCTTTCGCGGCTATGCGGGCACGATCGCGGCCGGCGAACTTGCGGTCGGCGACCCGGTGCTGGCCGTGCCGTCGCGGCGCATGAGCCGCATCAAGAGCATCGTCACATTCGACGGGGACCTGCAGCGGGCCGCTGCGCCGATGGCGGTGACGGTCACGCTCGAGGACGAGATCGACATCAGTCGCGGAGATCTCATCGTGCATCCGGACCGCTCGCCGAGTGTCAGCCGGATCATCGACGCGCACCTGATCTGGATGAGCGATGCGCCGCTATTGCCGGGCAAGCAGTACGAATTCAAGATTTCGCACCGCTACCTGCGCGGCACGGTGGAACGA
>JANPCY010000145.1:0-2632 GCA_031431175.1 Steroidobacteraceae bacterium
CGTACTCATAGCGTGCCCGCTTGTCGGCGCGGATATGAACCTCCGGCTGCGGGTCCTTGACGGCCTCCTGGAGCACGTAATTCAACAGTGCATCCCTGTTGACCCCGTTGTCGTTCCAGTAGATTGTGCCGTCAAAATCGATCGAGAGATTGATGTTCTCCGGCTTGGTCTCGGTCGGCCGGTTGACCTCTGTGGGCAGGTCGATCTTCACGGCGTGGATCATCACCGGAACCGTGATGATCATGATGATCAGCAGCACCAGCATGACATCGACGAGCGGAATGACATTCGGCTCGACCATCGGGTCGCCTTCGTCCTTGCCGACTGAAATCGCCATCAGCTACTTCCCGGAGACCCGCGAGCCCGCGAGCAACGCGGCCTGGACGTCGTGCGCGAAATAATTCGCACGCTCCATCAGGCCTTTGTTGCCACGCAGCAGGCCGTTGAAGGCGAGCACCGCCGGCACCGCGACCGCGAGGCCCATCGCCGTCATGATCAGCGCCTCGCCGATCGGGCCGGCGACCTTGTCGAGTGACGCCTGTCCTGCGATCGAGATGCTGATCAGCGCGTGGTAGATGCCCCACACCGTGCCGAACAGGCCCACGAACGGCGACGTGGCGCCGACCGACGCGAGCACGACCATGCCGTCTTGCAGACTCGATTGCAGCATGCTGGTGCGCTTGTCGATATGCGACTGCACCCAGGTGTTGAAATCGATCCCGCTCGAGACGTCGCGTGCCGTGCTCTTGCGGTGATGATCAGCGGCCTGCAGGCCGTCCTGCGCGATGTCGCGGAAGGGATTGATCTTGCCCTTCAGTTTAGAGATGCCTTCCTGCATCGACCCGGCCGAGAAAAAATTCTTCTCGGCCTCGACCGCGATCTTTCTGAGCGTCCGTTGGTCCAGCCACTTGTTGATCATGACGAGCCATGACCAAAGCGACATCACGATGAGGATGACGAACACGCCCTTGCCGACATAGTCGCTCTGGGTCCAGAGCGCCTGGATGCCATAGGGGTTATCGGTCATTCCGGTTTCAGCTGCCATTCTGCAGTACCTCTAACAGTTACTTGTTTTCCGGATCCTCGCGCCCAACCCACTCGGTGTCGCTGCTTCCCGGTCCTGACGATTACTGCTGCGTCACTCCAGCTTGAATATGATTGGCAGCGTGGCCTGCGCCTCAATGGGCTGGCCATCGCGCTTGCCCGGATCGAATGGCAGCCTGCGGATCACGCATTCTGCGGCTCCGTCGAGCCTCTCGAATCCGCTGCTCTGCGAAACGCGCATCGCGCCTGCCTTGCCGGCCGCATCGATCGTGATGGTCACAACCACGCGGCCCTCCTCGCTCATGCGGCGGGACGCCGATGGATAGCAGGCATTGATTGCGGCGGAAATGCGGTCGCCCTTCGCCTTGATCCTCGGCGGCGTGATCTGGACCTGGCGCGGCGGCGCTGTCTGTGCACGCTGCGGCGGCGCTTCGCTGACGCGGGCCGTGATTGCCGTGGACGGACCCTCGAACGTCGGCAGGTCGATCAGGGGCGGCGGCACGGTCGGCGGCGGCACATCGACCGGCGGCGGCGGCGGCGGCTCTTCCAGGTTCTCAGGCGGCGGCGGCGGCGGCGGCAGATCCATGATCGATAAATCCTGGACCAGCTGCATGCCGGCGCGGACCAGCCCTGCCCTCAATGCCAGGTAGAAACCGAAATGCAGGACGATGATCGCGACAAATACTGCCGCCCGACGCGATGCTCCCGCCGAATACATGTTCGCCATATTCGACCCTGTTCATCCCCTCGACTAATCCGCCGGTCGCGTCGGCCCGGAATCCGGGCTGCTACCCCGCCAAAAAATTCTTGGCCACTGCACGATTCCTTGCGCCCGATATCCGGCAAGGCCACATTAGCGGCTGCCCGATGCGACTGCAAGCGGCGGCCCCGCTCTGGATTGCACGGCCATCTGCGCGGGCCACAATCGGGTCAGGTGGGACCCAGGCTGCCGGTACCTGCGTCCTTGCCTTCCCGCATGACGATGACGGCGACCCCGGTCAGGGTCATCACGCCGCCGATGACCATGCGCCAGTCCAGTACGTCGCCGAGAAACAGGATCGCAAAGGCGACGCTGAATACCGGGCCCAGCACCGTAAGGGGAGCGACGCTAGACACCGGATAGCGGTGCACCAATGCGAAGTAGGCTGTGTGCGCAAACAGGCTGGCGGCCAGCGCCGAGTAAAGCACCGCGCCCACACCGACCAGGTCGATATTGCGCAGACTCTCGATCTGCCCATGCTCCAGCCAGAACGACAGCAACAGGAACACCGGCAGGCTTCCCCAGGAAAGCCAGGCTTGCAGTTCGAGGGCATTCAGGTCCCGTACCCTCTTGATCGCGACCAGCCCGATCGCGCCGATAAAGGCGCCGAGGACGATTAGGGCGAGGCCCTGCCAGGACTTGATGACGTCGGGATTGAAGCCAAGCACGACCACGCCCGCGAATGACAAGGCGATGCCGAGCGATCGCCGCCAGTGGATGCGCTCGCCGAGCACGACCACCGACAGGATCGTCGCGAACGGGATGCCGAGCTGCCCTGCGATTGCGACCGAAGACATGTTCCCCGACAGCGCGACACCCGTGTACATC
>JANPCY010000146.1:0-4064 GCA_031431175.1 Steroidobacteraceae bacterium
CGGCGGCGGCAATTCTGGTTCTTCCAGGATCGGGTCAGTTGCCGGGTCATTCACGATTACCGGATCGGGCAATGAGCTTCCGCCAGTTGTCGGGACACTGGCGCAACCGGCCATGCAAAGCACCCAGGCGGCGATAGTGGCCCGGCGTATCAGCATCAATTGCGACTCAGCCTTCAAAATGTGTCCTTCCAGCCCCGGATCTCGGCGAAGACGGCCACCGGGTTCGGCAGCGCCACACCGGCATGGCTCTCAGCCGATGACCGGATATTGTCAAGCCGGCTGCGCAGAAAAGGATTGACGCGCTTCTCAAGCCCGATAGATGAGGGCAGGGTGGGCCTCCCGGCAACCCTCAGGGCCGCCGCCCGGCGGGCATAGTCCACGATATCGACATTACCGGGTTCGACGGTCATCGCAAACCCAAGGTTTGCGACCGTGTATTCATGGCCGCAGAACACCCGGGTTGAGTCCGGGAGGCCTGCCAGCGCCTCAAGCGAGGCGAGCATCTGCCCGGCGGTTCCCTCGAACAAGCGCCCGCAGCCGGCGCTGAACAGCGTGTCGCCGCAGAAGAGTGAGTCGTGGCCGAAATAGGCGATATGGCCAGCGGTGTGCCCCGGCACGTCGATGACCGCGAAATCCAGATCCAGCGCGGGTAGCTGCGCCCGATCGCCGCCCGCGAGCCGTCGCACCTCGACCGGCATGCGTTCCTGCGCCGGGCCGAAGACGACTGCGCCCGTCGCCGCAACAAGCTCCGCGGTCCCGCCCACATGGTCGGCATGATGGTGTGTCAACAGAATCGCGTCCAGCCGGAGCTTCCCAGTGGCGAGTTCGCGCAATATGGGATCCGCCGCACCCGGGTCGACGACGGCCACGGCACGCGGGACATCCGGCCTTGCAAGAAGCCAGATGTAATTGTCCTTGAATGCCGGAATTGGCCTGACGTCCAGCGTGTCCACTACTACCCAGTGGCGGCGGCCGTTGCGGAGACGGGCAATATTAGTATGCTCTCGGCATGAATGTGCACCCCAGGGACCGAGACGAGTGGCTGGCAGGGCCGCTCGGCCAGATGTTGCTCGAACAGGAGCGCGTGTGCGTCGGCAGCTCGCTCGAATGCGCATTTGGCCTGCATTGCGTGCAGGTTGGCAGCTGGGGCAAACCCGAAACATTCCTGGCGCTTGCACGCACGCGCCGCACGGCACTCGTCGCCGTGCCTGGCGTACCAGGCGCTGCGCTCATCGCGGAGCCCACGGCGCTTGCGCTGCAGTCAGACAGCGTCGACGTGATGTTGCTGCCACATACGCTCGAGTTCGAACCCGATCCGCATGAAGTGCTGCGTGAAGTCGTGCGCGTACTGAGGGGCGAGGGCGAATTGCTTGTGCTCGGCTTCGAACCGCTGGGCAGCTGGTCCTTGCGCAATGCCTTCACGCGCGGCGGCTGCCCGCCGGGGCTCCGGCGTACGATTTCCGAGCGCCGCCTGGCCGACTGGCTCAAGTTGCTGGGCTTTGAGGTCGATGCGGCCGAGCGATTTCTTTACGCGCCGCCGCTCAGCGCCCTGCACACAGGCCAGGCCCGCGGCTGGCTCGAGCGTATCGGACGCAGTGCCTGGCCGCGCCTGTCGGGCGCCTACCTGCTGCAGGCGCGCAAGCACGTGCATTCGATGACGCCGGTGCGACTGCGCAGCCGCCTGCGCACGGCCGTGATCGGCGTTGCCGAACCGGCCGCGCGGCGCGCCTCTTGACTCACGTCGAGATCTTCACCGACGGCGCCTGCCGCGGCAATCCGGGTCCGGGTGGCTGGGGCGCGATCCTGCGATCGGGCGGGCGCGAACGCGAGATCTACGGCAGTGAGCCGGCGACGACCAACAATCGCATGGAAATGACTGCGGCCATACGGGCCCTTGAGGCACTAAGGGAGCGCTGCAGGGTCGATCTCTATACGGATTCCCAGTACGTGAGCCAGGGCATTACCGGGTGGCTCGCGAACTGGAAACAGCGCGGCTGGCGCACTGCGGATCGCAAGCCGGTCAAGAATCAGGATCTGTGGCTGCGACTTGAGGAGCTCAACGCGATTCACAACATTGAATGGCACTGGGTGCGCGGACACGACGGTCACCCGGAAAACGAGCGCGCCGACGTATTGGCAAACCGGGGCGTCGACGAACTCGGTTAGCCTGCTCTGGTATCCTTGCGCATCGTGCGCCAAATTGTTCTTGACACTGAAACCACGGGACTGGAACTCTCCGAAGGGCACCGCATCATCGAGATCGGCTGCGTGGAACTCCTCCACCGGCGACCGAGCGGGCGCACCTGGCATCGCTACCTGCGGCCGGAACGCGATATCGAGGCGGGGGCACTGGCGGTGCACGGCATCACCAACGAATTCCTTGCGGGCCAGCCGCGCTTCGCCGAGATCGCTGGCGAGTTTCTGGAGTTCATCGCAGGCAGCGAACTCGTCATCCACAACGCGCCATTCGATGTCGGTTTTCTCGACGCCGAACTGGCCAGGACCGAAGCGGGCAGGACCATCGCAGAACACTGCACGGTGCTCGACACGCTGGAGTTGGCGCGCCGCATGCATCCCGGGCAGCGCAACAGCCTCGATGCACTCTGCAAACGCTACGGCGTGGACAACTTGCGGCGTGACTTGCACGGCGCCTTGCTCGATGCGCGGATCCTGGCGGACGTCTACCTCGCCATGAGTGGCGGCCAGGCGGCGCTAAGCCTCGACAATGCGCCTGTGGCTGCCGGCCCGGCCCGCGAGGCCAGCAGGCGCACGGCCCGCGGCGAGTTGCGCATACCGGTGATACTGGCAAACGCCGAAGAACTTGCTGAACATGAGAAATTGCTCGACAGCATCGAACGTACGAGCGGCGGACCCGCGCTGTTTCGCGCATCCGGCCGACACTGAGGAATCTGCTTGGCCCGCAAGGAGGCCCATATCAAGTACCTATTCGGCCGGCACGAAACCGACGGGCGCCTGTGATGCGGGTGCTCGTCACGGGAGCGGCGGGGTTCATCGGCTTGCACGTCGCGTCGCGCCTCCTTGCCCGCGGGGACGAGGTGATCGGCCTCGACAACCTGAATCCCTATTACGACCCGACCCTGAAGGAAGCGCGCCTCGCGATCCTGAAGAAGCAGGCCCGGTTCAGCTTCGAGAAGGTCGACCTGGCCGATCGCGCTTGAATGGAGGGGCTGTTCGCCCGCGGCAGGATCCAGCGCGTCGTGCACCTAGCGGCCCAGGCCGGCGTGCGTTACTCGATCCACAACCCGCATGCCTACGCGGAGAGCAACCTGAGCGGCACCTTGCACGTGCTGGAGGGCTGCCGCCACCATGGCATCGAGCACCTGGTATTCGCCTCCACGAGTTCGGTCTACGGCGCCAATACCCAGATGCCGTTCTCGGTACACCAGAATGTGGACCATCCGTTGTCTTTCTACGCGGCGACCATGAAGGCCAACGAGCTGATGGCGCATTCCTACGCCTCGCTTTATGGACTGCCGGTGACCGGGCTGCGCTTCTTCACGGTCTACGGCCCGTGGGGCCGCCCGGACATGGCGCTATTCCTGTTCACGCGCAACATCCTCGCGGGCCGCCCGATTGAGGTCTTCAATTACGGAAAACACCGGCGCGATTTCACCTACATCGACGACATTACGGGCGGGGTCGTCGCCTCGCTCGATCACGTCGCGACGCCGAATGAGCACTGGGACAGCAGCACACCGGATCCGGCCACCAGCCGCGCGCCGTACCGGCTCTACAACATCGGCAACAATCGGCCGGTTGAGCTCATGCACTACATCGAAGTGCTGGAGCAATGCCTGGGCCGCAAGGCCGAGAAGAACCTGCTGCCGTTGCAGGCCGGGGATGTGCCGGACACCTGGGCCGATGCCGAAGACCTGGTACGCGAGGTCGGCTACCGCCCGGCCACGCCGATCGAGGAGGGTGTGCGGCGCTTCGTCGAGTGGTACCTCGGCTAGTACAAGGATGGCGGGGCGCCCGATCCTCTGGTAACGAACCTGGGTTGATTTGGCTTTGAAGCTCGTTTGCGACCGACGGATCGGTGTGCC
>JANPCY010000147.1:0-2471 GCA_031431175.1 Steroidobacteraceae bacterium
CCACAAAGAAAAGGACGAAGAACTTGAGCATTTCCTCAATCATCGGATTCCACCCTCCCCTTGCCCGCCGCGACCACCGGGCACCCGTTGAGCACCCCGGTGCGCAGCAGCCAGACCAGCAGCACGAGACCCGGAATGCTGAGTGCCGCCGTATACAGGAAGAATGCCGGGTATCCAATGGCGTCCACGACGAATCCCGACGTCCCTTCCAGCAGCTTGCCAGGCAGCGCATAGAGCGATGAGAAGAGCGCGTATTGAGTTGCCGTGTACCGGCTGCTCGTGAGACTCGAGAGAAACGCGATCAGTACCGTGCCGTGCACCCCCTGGGCCAGGTTGTCCAGGCTGTTGGCCAGGGCGAGCCCGATCAGCGTCGGCGTGGTGGTGGTCGCGAGCAGCGAAAAGCCCAGATTGGAGGCGATGATCAGCCCGCTGCCGAGAAAGAGCGTCGGGCGCACTCCAAACTTCGCGATCATCAGGCCACCAAGCACGACGCCCAGCATGGAGACCGGCAATCCGTAGGCTTTCACGATCGCGGCGATCTGACCGAGTGTATAGCCGTGATCGATATAGAACGGGTTCGCCATCGAACCCATCGTGAACTCGGTCAGGCGGTACGAGCCGACGAGTAACAGCGTCATGAATGCGAGGCGGCCGCCGTAGCGCGCGAAAAAATCCGTGAGCGGACAGATCACCGCGCCGATGAATGCGGCCCCGATTTCACGCAGCGATCCCGGCCAGTGCGCCTTTCGTTCGAGCCATTCGACGACCTGCGTTTCGCGCTCCGCGGCCTCGCGCGAGACACCCGCCGGCGGCTCGCGAACGAATAGCGTCGTCACGATCCCGATTCCCGCGAGCGCAGCCATGACCATGTAGCTCGTCTCCCAGCTGTATCCCTGGGCAATCGTCAGTGCGCCGGCGCCGCCGGTGATTAGTGCGACGCGGTATCCGACCTGGTACGCGGCGGCCATCGCGCCTTGCATGTTCACCGGCGCCGATTCGATGCGCCACGCATCAATTGCGATATCCTGCGTGGCCGAGCAGAAGGCGAGGAACAGCGCGCCGATCGCGATCTGCATGACTCCGGCGGCCGGATCGCTGGTTGCCAGATTGAAGATCGCGGCGGCGATTCCGAGCTGCGCCAAAAGCATCCAGCTGCGCCGCCGGCCAAGCCACGTAAACAGCAGCGGGATGCGCGCGCGATCCACGATTGGCGACCACAGGAACTTGATCGCATAAACGAGGCCGACCCAGGCGAGCATACCGATCGTCGCGCGCTCGATTCCTTCCTGGCGCAGCCAGGCCGACAGGGTCTGAAACACCAGGTAGAACGGCAGCCCCGCCGAGAATCCCAGAAACAGCATCGACAGCACGGTGGGCTTGCCGTATACGCCAAGCGCCTGCCACCAGCCGCGCGGCGCATCCGTTCCGGCCGGTTTCAGCGTCTCGGTCAAAGTTCGTAGTCCATGGTCAGCGGCGCGTGGTCGGAGAACCACGAATCCTTATAGATCGAGGCCGCGCGCGCCTTGCCAGCCAGCGAACGGCTCACGACCTGATAATCAATTCGCCAACCGACATTCCTGGATCGCGCCTGGCCACGATTGGACCACCAGGTGTATTGCTCAGGCCTCGGGTCCACTTCGCGAAATGCGTCGACCCATCCCAGTTCGCCGAACAACCGGTCGAGCCAGGCCCGCTCCTCCGGCAGGAAACCGGAATTCTTCTGGTTGGAGCGCCAGTTCTTCAGGTCGATCTGCTGATGCGCGATATTGAAGTCGCCGCAAAGGACGTACTGCCGCTTGCGCCGCCCGAGACGTTTCAGGTGCGGAAGGAAAACCTCCAGGAAACGGAATTTTGAGGCCTGACGCTCCGGGCCCGACGAGCCTGAGGGCAGGTAAAGCGACACGACGGATAGCCTCCCGAATTGCAGCTCGAGATAACGGCCTTCTCCGTCGAACTCAGGCACGCCGATACCGCGGATCACCCGGTCAGGCTTCGCCTTCGAAAACGCTGCGACGCCGCTGTAGCCCTTGCGTTCGGCGTCGAAGTAGTAACAGTGATAACCGTCCGGCCGGAAGCCGCCGCCCTCGAGTTGGTGCACCTGCGCCCTGGTCTCCTGCAGGCAGACGACATCCGGTGATTGCAAGGGCAGCCAGTCGAACAGGCCCTTGCGGGCCGCAGAGCGGATGCCGTTGCAGTTGAGCGTGAGGATGCGCATGCTGGCTCCGCGACCGATGCGCCATGATACGCACCCATCAAAAAGAGTTCATTGAACTGATCCTCGCGCGGCAGGTGCTGCGCTTCGGGCAGTTCACCTTGAAGTCGGGCCGCGTAAGCCCGTACTTCTTCAATGCCGGGCTGATCAACGATGGCCTCGGCCTGGGCACAATTGGCGCCTGCTACGCACAGGCGATCATCGAATCAGGCTTTGGCTTCGACATGCTGTTCGGGCCCGCGTACAAGGGCATCCCGCT
>JANPCY010000148.1:0-8132 GCA_031431175.1 Steroidobacteraceae bacterium
TTTCGTCGGCGACGTGTGCAATGGAGCCTTGACCAGCATTTTGCACAGGTAATCGGTGATCACCGGGTCGCCATGGGTGGTCGCAAACACGCTCGGCAACCCGCGGGGATTGAGTGCCGCCGCGTCGCAGGCTCGCGCCGCCACTTCGATCGCAAGTGCGACGGAATCTGGAGCGCGCCGGCGTTCGGCGGATGGCAGCATTTCGGGCGAGGGACGCCGCAGTGTGGTCGCCGGCGGCTCGGCATTGCCGGCGAGCACTGCCGCAGCCACTTCCCAGCCAGGCAGCCTCGGCGCCCAGAACGAAATGCCCTCGACGTAGACCTGGCGCGTATCTGCGGCCGTCATTCGATACGCTCAGTGCCAAATGCAAGCACGCAATTGCTGCCGCCGAATCCAAACGACTGAGACAGCGCGACCGGCCGCGCGAGTGGCGCGTTAGCAATCCGGATCTGCGGCCCGCAAGCCGGGTCGAGTTCGGTCGTATTGAGAATGCCGGGCGCCATTCCATCGCCGATCGCCAGCAAGGTGATGGCGGCTTCCAGGAATCCGGCGGCTCCCAGCGTGTGTCCGGTCCAGCCTTTCGTGGAACTGGCATGCGTCGAAGCGGGGAACAACTCGGCGATCACGCACGCCTCGACCTCATCATTTTTGGCGCTGGCGGTTCCATGAAGATTGATGTAGCCGACATCGGCAGACACGAGGCCGGATCGCGCCAACGCATCATTGATTGCGAGACGCGCCCCCAGTCCTTCTGGATGCGGTGATGACATGTGATGGGCGTCGCTCGATTCACCATAGCCGAGCAACCACGGACCCGGGCCCCCGCTCTCGAGCAGCGCGAACCCCCCCGACTCGCCGATGCTGATTCCGCGTCGGCTGATATCGAACGGACGGCAAGGATCGGCGGAGACCAGTTCGAGGGAATTGAAGCCGAACAAAACGCTGCCGCAAAGCGTGTCTACGCCGCCGACGACCGCCGCATCCGCCACGCCGCAACGAATCATGCGCTCAGCCTGTGCGAAGACCTTTGCGCTTGACGAACATGCGGTAGCGACCGTGGCGCAAATTCCAGTCAGGCCGAGCGCGAATTGCACGAATGCGCCGAGCGAATGTGCGGTGTGGATGATCGGCTCGCGCAGATGCTCGGGGAACCGGCCTTCGGGCGTCAGGTGCCGGTAGGCCTCTTCGGTTGCTCCGATGCTCGACGTGGAGGTGCCGAGCAGCAGCGCGATGCGCTCTGGCCCATAACGCGTCCGCGCCCTTGCGATTGCATCGATGAATCCGTCCTGCTGCAGCGCCAGCCAGGCGAGCCGGTTGTTGCGGCAGTCCCAGACTTCGAATTGGCGGGGAAGTGGTTCTGCTTCCAGGCCGTCCACACGACCCACCCAGGTTGCGAGCGGCGCCTCCGTGAAATCGTTCGGGCGCAGGCCCGAGCGCCGCGTCCTGAGTGCGTGAAGGTTTTCAGCGAGTCCGGTGCCGAGCGCGGAGCTAACCGTGTATGCAGTGATTGCGAGCGGCGGAATCCGCCCGGGACTGCGAGGGGGCGGTGTGGGCGACCCTGCCGCGGATCGTGCCCCGATGACCATCAGGCCAACCGGTGACGATCAACATGTGCTGCCAGTGCGCGCAGCGATGCGAATATGCGCCCGTTTTCATCGTCTTCGGCGCGCAGTTGGACCTTGTAGCGCTTGAATATCTCGAGCGCGAGTTCCAGCGCATCGATTGAATCGAGACCCAGGCCGTCGCCGAACATGGCGGCTTCGGGGTCGATTTCCGCGGGATTGACGTCTTCGAGGTTGACCGCGGAGACAATCAATTCAGCGAGTTCACGCTCGGTTGGCGTCTGTATTGGGGGCATTATTCCGATTCTGCCGGGCCGTCTGGTTGGTATGCGGAGTGCGCGATTATATCCCCCTGATTCCGGACCCGGCTAGAATCGCAGCGGGCGACCCAGTTGCTTTCCACCACGGATAGCCATGACGGCGACAGGCATGACTGATTGCGACGTGCTGGTGATCGGCGGCGGCCCGGCCGGATGCACGGCTGCGGCATTTCTTGCCCGGCTCGGTCGCTCGGTCGTGCTACTGGAACGCGATCGGCACCCGCGTTTTCACATCGGGGAATCCCTGCTACCGGCGAACATGCCGATCCTCGAACGTCTCGGTGTCCTCGAGGATGTTCGGCGCATCGGCATCCTGAAGCTGGGCGCGGATGCGCGCGAAGACGTTTGTGTGCTGGAACTGGATTTCGCGCCGCAGGGCGTGACGGCACACGCGGAGTCCACGGATGGCGAACGTCACACGGTGCGCGCCCGCTACGTCATCGACGCAACCGGCCGCGATGCATTGCTGGGTGCCCGGTTGCGGTTGCGGCGCAAGCATCCGCGTCACCAGAGCGCCGCGCTGTTCGCGCATTTCCGTGGAGTTCAACCGCGCGCGGGCGACAACGCCGGCAACATCAGCATCTACTCATACGAGCACGGTTGGGCCTGGATGATCCCGCTGCGCGACGACGTATTCAGCGTAGGGGTCGTCGCGGATCCCCGGCTTTTCAAGACACGCCAGGAACCACTTGGTGATTTCATGGCAAGAATCCTGGCTGGTGTGCCGGGCGCTCGCGAGCGCATGGCTGGCTCTGAAATCATCGGCAACCTGCATGCTACCGGCAACTACTCCTATACCTGCGGCCGCCTGACCGGGCGACGCTGGATCATGGCTGGCGATGCGGGCGCCTTCGTGGACCCGATTTTCTCGACCGGCGTCTTTCTGGCGATGCGATCTGCAGAACACGCCGCGAAACTCGTCGATCGTGTGTTGCGGGAGCCGGCCAGCGAACGAAAACTGCAGCGCGCCTACGAGCGAGAAGCCTGGTTGGGGCTACGCGCGCTTTCGTGGTTCATCGAGCGTTTCAACGCGCCGGCGATGCGCTGGCTATTCGCCAATTCGAGCAAGGCCCTTGGCATGGAGCGGGCCGTGATCTCGATGCTCGCCGGTGATGTGTTCGGGACGCCGCTAATCGCACGACGCCTCGCGGCGTTCAAAGCCCTGTACTACCTGGTAGCGTTAAGGCTGCTGCCCGCAACGATCATGCATGACTTCAGGCGTCGCCGCCGTGTCACCGCGGTTTTTACCGGCGGCACAACGCGGCAGGATCCCGCCTGAAATGTCCTCCACTGAAAACGCCGTGTTCGGGCCGCGTGTCGAGTTTCACCGCCAGGATCAATTGATCCTCGATGACAACGTACTGGCCGCGCTGGTTTATGGCGCTGCAGCGCCGAAATGTGACGACACCCGAATCATTCACGTCGGGCTGGCAACCGCCGATGGTGGTCCTGCTGTGGAATTGTGGCGAACCGCAGGCGCGACGACGACCGGCGTGTCCGGCCCGATTCGCTGCGCGATTCAGGGTGATTTCCTGTTCGGTTGCCTCGAGATCCACGAGCACGATCACGGCGACATGCTGGCGGCGGCCGAAGCTGCGTATCGCATGCTGCTGGAATTCCAGCAGCGCCAGCCGCAGCGGCATCTACTTCGCGTCTGGAATCATCTTTATGCGATCAACGAAGGCGAGGGAGATCTCGAGCGATACCGGCAGTTTTGCATCGGTCGCGCCCGTGGGTTCGCGGACATGAAGCACGAGCACCTGCCTGCAGGCACGGCGATTGGCCGGCGCGACCGCCCGGGACTGTTGCAGATCTGCTGGCTTGCCGGCAGGCAGCCCGGTCGACCGGTCGGGAATCCGCGACAAGTGCAGGCCTATCGATACCCCCGCCAGTACGGGCCGGCACCGCCCAGTTTTTCGCGGGCCATCCTGCTCCCGAACGATGAGCTGTTGGGATCTGGCACCGCGAGCATCGTCGGACATGAATCGCGGCACGACGGCAATCTCGCGGCGCAAATCGACGAGACACTTATAAATCTGCGGGAACTCTGCCTTGCCGGTGACCGCGTGACAGCGCGCCCCCAGCGCGCAAACGGCCGTTACGCGGCTGGAGCGGCCAAGGTATATCTGCGTCGCGCTGAAACCGCACCAGCAGCCACGGCCAGGATCCTCGCCGGCTTGCCCGGCGTGAATAGCCTCCTGATGCTTGAGGCTGACATCTGTCGCCGGGAGTTGCTGGTCGAGATCGAGTGCACCTGGACGTAGCGAACCGCGCGCCTAGTCGTTGCGGACACTCCGTAGCAGCGCAAGCAATTGTTCCAACGGCAGCTTGCCGACGTCGTTGCGCGGCAGCGCCTGCACGACGACCAGCGGTCGCGGCAGAAATGCGGCATCCACTTCCTGCCGGTAGCGCTGCAGCACTTCGTGCGCCGAAAGTCCGGGCGCAACCACCAGCGCAGCGCAGCGGTGCACGCCGCCACCTTCCACTGCCGGCTGGAACACGATCGCATCCTGAACCCCCGGGAGACCAACGAGCCGCCGGGTGAGATCCGCGAGCGATGCGCGCTTGCCGGCGACCTCGACCAGGTCGCCCTGTCGTCCGATCACCGTGAACGAATGATCGGTCCCAATTTCAATGAAGTCGTGCAACAGCGGATCGGACGCAAGCCATGGTGCATGCACGACCGTGCCATTCTCCACCGGTTCAAGCCGAACGCCCGGGTAGGCGCGCCAACGCAAATCCTGCGCCGTGCGCCGCGTGGCGAGGACGCAGGTCTCCGTGGATCCGAACATTTCGATGAGCACAGCGCGCAGACGTTGCTCGACACGAAGCGCGAGCGTCTGATGCAGAGGCGCCGTCGCTGACACGACAACCGCGATGTCTGGAAAATCGACGCCGGACTCGGCCAGCGAGCGCAGGTGAACCGGCGTGCTGACGAGGACTCGCGGTGAGGGAATCTCGTCAAGCGCCGCGGCGACATCGGCCGGCAACAAAGGCCGGCCGCCGTGAATGCCGAAACCGGCGAGCAGTGGCAGCAGCACGGACAATTCCAGACCGTACATGTGTTGCGGTGGCACGGTCGCAACAATCCATGGCTGTTGTGCGGCGGCCGGGTGGCCGATCGCGGCGCGAATGGTCGCGGCATTCAGCGCCGTGGTGGCGCAGAGCCCGTGCCATGACTTGGCGTGGGCAACTGGCTTGCCCGTGCTTCCCGAGGTGTGCCCGATTGCCGCGACGAATTCCATCGATGGATCCTCCAGGCCTGCTGCCTCCGACGAGCCGCCGCCGTCCACGGTCGCATCGTCGAGCGCGCCGCAACCTGGATATGCCGCCACCAGCTCAGCCACTGCAGGTGGCGCGTGAGATGGGGGCAACAGCGTTGTCCGGCCGCGTAGCACCGCCGCAGCGAATGCGACAAGGAATCGGTAGCGGTCGTCGCACAGGTTGGCGACTGCACTTTCTGGCGCGAGCCGCACAGCAAGCGACGCAGCGCTCGCCCGGAAGGCGGAGACGCTGATGGTGGCCCCTTCGCTGCAGGCAAAGGGATAATCGAGGCCGAAGATGAGCGGAAGAGCCCGATGCGGGACTAGGTTCGGCATGACACGTAACAATGTGCCCATGACAAGGACATCATGCGTGACGCCGCCGCGGAATCACCCTCATTGAGCAGACGCGATCGCCGAGTTGATGTCGCTGATCAGATTGACGACCCAGAGGTTGTATTTACGGTGGATGGTTTTCTTGGTGGCGTTGTACCGGAGCTCGGAACTGTTGACGTACGAGATTGAATAGCTTTCGGTGTTAAACGCAATAAGCGCCTCGGCCATGTGCTGACGCACGTGCAACACCGCGCGAATCTCGCCGGCCTTGACGGCCTGACATTGCCAGCCGCGTTTCGCACAGCCCGAAATGATCGCGCGCTGGATTTTTTCCAGAGTCGGCGTCCCGTCGGCATTCCAGCTGATTGGAATGTTGGTCGGATTCTGAATCGGTTCATCCCGGCTAATGCCAGCCAGTTGTGTCGTGAACGCAACGACAACGAGCATTAGTGCGGCGATTGGTGAATGTTTCATTCTCGAACTCTCGGGTCATCAGGAAATCAAGGTCGAAGCGCTGCTGATATCGAAGTAATGCGCAGCTATCTCGACGGAGGCCCCCAAATTTCGACAGCAACCCGCATCACGCTACCCACGCCCATCCGGTTCCGTCGCTACTTCGGATCGTATCCAGTCTGGCCGCCCACCGTATCTTTGTAGTTAATCTCCAGATAATGGTTCGCGAGAGTCACGACCCTGTGTAGCATGTCCTTGTCCTGCCCGCCGAACGTCCAGGCGCCACTCACCGCGGCGGCCCGCTGATAGAACTCCGGCTCGGCCAGCTGCTTCCCACTCGGCTGCTCAACGATCTTGAATTTCATCACGACATACGAATCGCCAGCGAACGCTCCGGCCCAGAACCGCGCCCCTCCACTGACAACCTTGAGCTTCTCGATCCGCGGCTCAATAACGAGCGACTGACCCCGCGTGTTGCCCGTGGCGTCCTTGTTCCATTGCTCGATGATCGGGCCCGTCTCCGCGGATATGTAGCCCTGGATTTTCGCCTTGGCCTTTTCTTTGCCTTCGTCTCCTGCATACGGCGGGCCCATCGCAATCGGCGCCAACTCATATTTGTCGTAGCCAGCCAACGCGTTCGCAGGCGGCGGGTTTTGCGGTTCCGCAATCGCCGTTGCACTTACCGCCAGCACAAGCGTCGCAAGAATGAGCTTTTTCATTGCCAGCTCCTATCGTATGTCGCCGGGATATCGAAACCTATCTCAAGCAGCACGGATGGAATTTCTTGGCAAGGTCAACCCACCCCATCGGCACGGCGAATACTGACCTGTCCACGCAGCCGCGCAGTCGAGGGGCCCACGATCGGAATCGTCAGCATGGTGCTCGCTATCGCCATCAACAGCAATGCGGTGAATGTCGCGCTGGTGATGATCTGCTTGTCGAGCAGAATGTTCGCGAAAATGATCATGATCAGGGCCTTGGTCTGCAGCAGCCAGCCGACCACCGACGCTTCATTGCGCGCCCAGCCGAGAATGCGACCTGCCACGCGCACTCCGATCAATTTGCCCGACACCGACGCTACCAACAACAGCGCCGCGGCGCCTATCACCGCCTCGCTACCCAAGGTCCAGTTGGTGCGCAAGCCAGTACTGAGGAAGAAGACCGGCATGACCACCAGCAGGACGTGATGGCGCAACTGATCCATCCGCGCACGGTCGAACCAATGATTGTCAATCACCGCTCCGGCAAGAAACGCGCCCACCATGAAATGCAGGCCCGCCCAGTCGGCGGCAAAGCCGCAGGTGACCAGCCATATCAGGCCGACGTACCAGCGATCGCGCTCTGCCAACACGGGCATCAGTCGGCGGAACAGCCACGCCGCAAACCCGAACGCCGCAAGAAAGCCAGCTTGACGTGCGACGCGCGTCCAGTCCATGAGGATCAGCGCCAGTACTGCCCAGATCGCGACGTCGTCCACGCTGGCGTAGCGCAGCACGCGCTGGCCCAGATCATGACGAAGGATCTCGAGCTTTTCCATGAACAGGATCAGGATCGGTAGTGCGGTGACCGCGCAGGCCATGCCAACACCCAGCACGAACTGCCAGTTCATCGCGTTCGACCCCACCCAGCCGTCGCGCCAGAGCAGCAGCACAGTTGCAGCAGCACTTCCGAACAGTAGCGGCATGGCCAGGGCCAGTCCGGCAGTGATTCCGCTCTCGCGGCGATTTTTCCACGCCTGACCCAGATCGAGCTCGATGCCTGCGATCCAGACGAACAGCATCACCGCCCACCAGGCGATGCCGTTGAGCGACTGGGTCACTTGCGGCGTGAACACCTGCTGGTAGTAGTCGGGAAATGCGGCGCCGAGTAGGCCCGGACCGAACACGATGCCGGTGACGATCTGCACCACTACCAACGGTGCGTAGTACTCGGTGTGTCCAAGGCGCCAGATCAGGTAGGGGACGGCGAAGATAATCATCATCGCGATCAGATAGGCCTCGACGATATCTAGTTCCGAAAACATGTCCTGCCCCCGAGGTATATCGCGCGCTCCTTGCGAATCAGCCGCGCGTCACCCGCTGCGCCGGAAGATCAGCGAGGTGTTGACGCCACCGAAGGCAAAATTGTTGCTCATGGAAAACTCGACATCAAGCTCGCGGCCTGCGCAGGTCAGGTAGTCCAGTTCGCCACAGAGCGGA
>JANPCY010000149.1:0-5049 GCA_031431175.1 Steroidobacteraceae bacterium
TTGTCAGCCGATTCGGCCGGATCGCCGGATTCGGCGTTCAATACGTTTGCTATGTCGACCAGGGAGGCATCGAAGCGGGCGCGGCGGCAAATGCCTCATGCAGCGCTTCTTCAGCAACATCGAAATCGCGCAACAGCCGGATCAGCGTCGCCAGCACACGACGCGAATCCGAGCAATAGACCGATTCAACCGTTTCGCGCATCGGTCAGCGCGACACATTGAACGTCAGAGATCGACGATGGGCTTGAAGCCGCCCCAGAACATGCGTTTCCCGTCGAATGGCATTGCCTTGGGATTCATCATCTTCTGCAGCCGCGGGTCCGTCATGACCTTGGCCATGATGCGATCGCGGTCTCTGCGCGACTTGTACCGGATCCACGAAAAGACTACGACCTCTCCGCGCTTGAGCTTGACGCTCTGCGGAAATGACGTGTTCTTGCCGGGCTTCACATCATCCGCGACACATTCGACGTATTGAAGTGCGCCGTGCTCGCGCCAGACTTTGCCGGCCTTTCCTGCCATCTTCCGGTATGCAGCGAGGTTTCTCCTCGGTACCGGCACCACGATTCCATCCACGTAACTCATGATTTACTCCTGCATGTTCTTGAGGACCGGATGCTCTGCCATGAATGCTTCGTCGGCGGGCCGGATTTCAAAGCAACCCATGCGGATGCCCGGGTGCCGGGTCATCAGCCGGATCGCTTCTTCCTTGTCCGCAGCCTCGAGGATCAGGATGCCACCCAGCATCTCCTTGGATTCGGCAAATGGGCCGTCGCTGACCGACGCTTTCCCGTTCTTCCAGCGAACGGTCGTGGCGGTCTGGGTGCCCTGAAGGGCTTCCCCGCCCGCGAAGTGCCCGCCCTTGCGCAGCTCGATGTCGTAGGCGAGGCATTCGGCGACCATGGCCTTCTGCTCGCTCTCGCTCAGCTTGCTCCACCGACCCGTGTCCAGGTATCCGAGGCAGATGAATTTCATGGTTTCTCCTCCTGCGATCCGACCCCGATTTCGATGAAGCGTTCCACGGCTTTGCTCGGGCCGAAATCCTCCATCTCGAAAAGCTGCCGGACCTCGATCTCGCAGTCGGCGCCGCGCATGTCGGGATTCGGGAAGCGCCGGGTCCATGCGAGTGCCTCCTCGCGGGACTTCACCTGGATCAGCGTATAGCCCGCGATCAGTTCCTTGGTCTCGGCGAAAGGTCCGTCGACGACGGTCCGCTTCGCGCCCGAATAGCGTATGCGCCAGCCTTTCGAACTCGCCTGCAGCCCGGAGGCATCGAGCAGCACGCCCGCTTTCGCAAGTTCCTCGTGGAAGGTCGCCATTTCGGCAATCAGTTTCTCCTGCGGCATCACGCCTGCTTCGGAGTCCTTGTTCGCTTTTACGATGATCATAAATCGCATGGCTTCAGAACTCCATGATTGGGCGGACTTCGACGGCCCCGATCCGCGCACCCGGGATGCGCGAAGCAAGCTGGATCGCCTCATTGAGGTCCTTGGCCTGCACGAGAAAATAGCCGCCCAGCTGTTCCCTGGTTTCCGTGAACGGCCCGTCGGTCGTTGCAAGCTTGCCTTTTCGCACCCGCACCGTCGTCGCGGCATGCGTGGGCTGCAGGGCGTTGCCTCCGACATAATGTCCGCTCTTCCTGATCGACTCCGTGTACGAGGAATACTCGCCGATGATTTTCTCGGCCTCGGATCTTGGCAACTTCTGCCATTCCTCCTCGTTGTCGTAAATCAGGCAAAGGTACTGCATTGCGGTCTCCATATCGGGGGCACTTTGGAATCGGCTTGCAGCCTTGAGCACTGCCGCGACCATATACGCTTGATTCATCACACCCAATAGTCGATTGGCGGACGCCGGAATCGACATCTGCCAGATGCGAACGCTAAGGGCACGGAATTGCTGGAAAAATCCCCGCCATCGGCCTTACCCTAGCTTTGAAATGTTCCACATTCCAACAGGATCCTGCGCTCGCACGTTCGCCCTCATCATCTGCGTTGCAGCAACGAGTCCTGCATTCGCCACCGGCAAGGTCAGCCTCCAAGTCGGACACGCGGAATTCGCGGGATTGCAGATCGAGGATCTGGACCTCGCCTGGGCACCAGGAACGGGTGCCGGCGGCAAGATCGGTATGCGTGCCGCCCGTATCCGCGGAATCGGCGCAACCGGTCCCTTGTCTGCCATTTCGATCGATTGCGCCGAACTTTCGATTTCCGGTGATTCGCTGAACTGCAACGCCGGCCGCCTGTCCGGCACGCTCGGAAGCCTCGGCGGCCAGAACACGAGATTCAGCGCACGCACACTACCCGACGGCGGTCTGAAGCTGCACCTCGATGCCGTCGCGCTGGCCGGCGGTCGCGCGAAGGTGGACCTGCGGCTCGATGGCGCGGGGTGGTTACTCGACTCCACTCTTTCGGAAATCGAGCTTGGAGCGATGACCAAAGTCGCCGCGCCATGGTTTGAGCTTCCCGAAGGATTCACGGCCGCAGGCCGCGCCTCGGGTCGCGTGGGTGCCACCGGGCGCAGCGATGATCTGCGCACCACGGACGCCGATCTTGCGATTGCCCACCTCGATTTCGCGGATGCGGCTGGTGCTCTCGCCGGCGAGGCGGTCGCGGGCGAACTCAAGATCAAGCTCGTGGCCGACCGTTCGGGCGATTTCGCGACCGATGGCAGGCTCACGCTGACCGGCGGCCAGGCCTATAGCGATCCGGTCTTCCTGGACTTCGGCGCGCATCGAATGAGCGTAGATTTCGCCGGCCTGCTGTCGTCCGACGCATCGCAATTCCTCGCGCGCGAGTTTTCGCTGGTACATGACGGTGTCGCTTCCGTCTCCGGATCTGCGACGCTCGATCTCCTGGGCGAAACCATGCTGCAGCGGGCGAAGCTCGCCATATCGGATCTCGACCTCGGGAATGCATTGCCTGCCTACGTGCGACCGTACCTGATCGGATCCCCGCTGAAAGACCTCGAGGGCCTCGGGCATGTCCACGGGGAGGTGGATGTCACCTCGGGACTGCCGAGCCGGGCGGTGCTGACATTCCAGGGGGTCACGCTCGACAGCCAGACCGGCTCATTGTCCGTCAGCGGCTTTGGCGGAACCGTCAATTGGTTCGACGACGTGTTGCGCAGCGAGCTTGCGGGCCAGATCGACGATGAGTCGTTCAGGTCGCGCGTGGCCTGGGAGTCGGCAAGTTTCTGGGGCATCGAGATTGGGGCCGTCGAATTGCCCTTCACCACGACTGGCCGACACTTTCGCCTGCTGGAGCCGAAACTGCTTCCGATATTCGACGGCGGAGTCGCAATCGAAACTCTGCGCGTGCGCCACGCAGGAACGGACCAGATGTACCTGCGATTCGATGCCGAGCTTCGCCCAATCAGTGTTGCGCTGCTGGGCCGCGCGCTGGGCTGGCCGGAATTGTCCGGCACCATTTCCGGCAGCATTCCGGCCCTTGAGTTGTCGCAGGGTGTCGTGACACTCGGCGGCAATCTCGAGGCCTCCGTGTTCGACGGCCATATAGTCGTGCGCGACCTGCAGCTGCGCGACCCGCTCGGCAAGTTTCCGCGCCTGCACGCGAGTATTGATGTCGAAAACCTCGACCTTGCGCTTGTTACCAATACGTTTTCATTCGGGATGATCACCGGGCGCCTGTCCGGGCGGGTCGAGAATCTGGAGACATTTGCCTGGACGCCGGAGGCCTTCGACGCGCGTTTCTATACGCCGCCGGGCGACCGCTCGCCGCACCGTATCAGCCAGCGTGCTGTAACGAACCTGTCGAGCATCGGCGGCGGAAGCGGTGGTGGCGTCGCAGCCGCCCTGCAAGGAGGATTCCTGAAGTTCTTCGATGATTTCGGCTATGACCGGCTCGGCCTGAGCTGCCGGCTCGCGAACGACGTCTGCACGATGCGCGGCGTCGAAAACGCCGCCGGCGGTTATTACATCGTCAAGGGTGCGGGCCTGCCGCGCATCAATGTGATCGGCAGCCAGTCGCGTGTCGCCTGGACCCGGCTGGTGCAGCAACTCGGGGCGATCATGGAGTCCGAGATCGTCGTCGAGTGAAGCCGGCGGGTGCGCTAGAATCGGTTCAGGAAACGTTCAGCCGCCGGCCGCGAGCATGGCTCATGACCGGCATGGAAGTCGAAGGAGTAGTGACATGATTCGCTGGATCACCACTGGCATCGCTGCCGGCTGCATGGCGCTCGTCGCCTGCGTGACGATTAATGTCTATTTCCCCGCCGCCGCGGCCGAGAAAGCGGCCGACCGCATCATCGAGGATATCTGGGGCCCGGATAAGGCCGCCGCGCCTGAATCGAAAGAGCAGTCATCGCTGGGCGCGCCGGCGGGCGAGCTGATGCTTGCAGCCTTGCGTGGGACTCTCGACTTTGTCGTTCCCGCCGCCCAGGCGCAGGCTGACATCGACGTTTCGAGCCCGGCCATTCGTGCGCTGACCGCATCGATGAAGGTCCGCGCCACGGACCTGGCGCCATTTTTCGACTCGGGCGCCGTCGGCCTGACATCGGACGGCCTGGTGGAGATTCGCGACCTCAACAGCGTGCCGCTTGCGGACCGCACCTCCGCGCGCAAGCTGGTCAGCGATGATAACGCTGACCGCAACGCGCTCTACGCCGAGATCGCGAACGCGAATGGCCATCCCGAATGGGAATCCGACATTCGCAGTACCTTCGCGCAGCGCTGGATCGCGAATGCCCGTGCCGGCTGGTATTACGAAAAAGGCAGCGGCGACTGGGTAATGAAGTGACCGGGAACCCCTGATCAGCTCCCGCCTTCTGCTTCGATCAGCTTCGGACCTTCATTCTTCGGGGCGTTGACGAGCCGGCTGACCTGCCAGGCCTGCAATGCTTTCGCATCGTAAGGCCCGAGTGTCTTCGACAACGTTTCGGTGTCCGAATAGGCCGGATCCATCCAGCGGTCCCAGGACTGCTCCGGCAGGACCACCGGCATGCGATCGTGGATCCTGCGTATGGATTCCGATGCATCGGTCGTCACGATCGTGCAGGACTCCAGCAATTCCCCGCCCGCCGGATCCTTCC
>JANPCY010000150.1:0-3877 GCA_031431175.1 Steroidobacteraceae bacterium
GAGTTGACCCGTCGTCGGTTTCCCGCCGGTGCGCGCATCAACAATCCGCGCGGAGATCACCATCTTGCCGGGCGTCGCCTGCCGATAGACCCAGAACAGCACGATCGCGATCGCCGGCAGAACCCAGTTGATCAGGAAATCCGCCGGGCCGCGAATGAACGCAGCCGTCAGCCAGTAATCCGGGCCGTAGATCCACGTCACCAGCGGCATGCAGATCACCATCAGCAGCAACGTGTCGATGATCGACGCACCCACGCGCGCCCAGAAACCGACGTACTCGAGTTCTTCTTTGTCCATACAGTGGCCCTACCCGGATTCAGCGATCCGTGACCAGATCACCGGTGAGGATGATCTCGACGCGGCGATTGCGTGCGCGGCCTTCGTGGTTTCCATTGTCAGCAATCGGCCGGTCCGGGCCGAGACCTGCCACCGCGATCGAAGATGGGTTGACGCCCTGTCCAAACAGGTAATCCCGCACGGCCAGCGCGCGCTCAAGCGACAGGACTCGATTGGTTTCGTAGCCGCCAGTGTTGTCGGTGTGGCCCTCGACCTTGATGCGCAACGACGGATACACGACGACGATCCCGGCAAAGCGCGCCAGTGCTTCCCGGGCGCTCGGGTTCAGCGTTGCGGCGCCAATGGCGAACTGCACACCGGCAATCTCTGCGACGATTCCGCGGTCGGTCTCGTGCGTCGGCAGTGCGCGGTTCAGTCGAGCCGTGAGATCCGCGCGCGCCTGCCGGTTGGCCTCGAGCGCAGCCTCGCTCGCAGCGTCGCGCGCGGCCTGTTCCGCCTCCTGGCGGGCGGCCAGCGCCGCTGCATCGCGACGCGCGGCTTCGTCGGCGGTCTGTGCGGCTAGACGGCCAAGCAGCGCCTGGCGCCGGGCATCCTCACCCATCTGCACCGCATCGCGCGCCAGCAATGGCACGGTTTTGCGGATCTTGCGTTTCTTGCTGGCATTCGCAGTCTCCGCCTTGGCCAGCAACTGTTCGGCCTGATCGAATTCGTCAGTCGCGTACTTGTCGGCCTGCGCACCGCGGGCGATATCAAGCGCATAGCGCGCCTGGACCAAGTCGAGCGGAGTCCGGGCGTTTGCGTCGTACGGCTGGGCGGCGAGCCCCGCGTAATCGATTCGTTCTGTCAGGCCGGGGATCATCACGCTCTGGCCCTTGATGCGCCGCCCAATGCTACGCAGCGCGAGATACTTGCTCGGGGCGGTGACCGCGAAGTGCGGCTCAGCGCTCACGATCAGGGCGAACTGCGAAAGCGATGTCGAGGCCTCCAATGACCCGCGCCCATCGCTAACCTCCAGCGAGCCCAGGTTGTTGGCGCGCCCGTCAGCGGTGACCGCCCACAACACGTAGGTCGAGAAGGGACCGAGCTTCCACGGATCCGGGAGCTTGCGAACCGAAACGTCGACACGCGCACGCCCTTCCTGGAACTCGACTTCGCCGTCACCATAGGCGGCAAGGGCGATCGCCGTGCCGTGAAAGTCGAGCTTCGACTCGGGGCCTTCCTGAAAACTGAAGCCCTCGAGACGCCCTTCTACATCTTCGCTGACGACGGAGACATCGCGTTCGAGCTGTTGCGCAGCGAGTGTCGCGGGCAACCCCAGCGCCAACACCGTTACCGACCACGTTGCGAGATGCAGAGATTTCATGGCTTCGGCCCTCCTTCGGATCAACGCAACCAGCATAACAAACTGCGCAGCGGCTACCCCGCGCGGCGGCGGAAGAGCGGATAGAGCGGCAGACCGAGTGCCAGCAGTGCGAACGCCGCTCCGGCCTCGGCGGGACTCTCGATAATCGTGCTCACCAGGACCCCGGCCATAATGACTACGAACATGAGCGGCACCAGCGGAAAGACCGGCACGCGAAAAGGACGCGGCGCATCCGCGAGCTTGCGGCGAAGCACCAGTAGTGCGATCCCCGACAGCGCCCAGAAAAGAACGAAGATCAATGTCGCCATATTCGTGAGTTGATCGAATGTGCCCGAGGCGGCGCACAGCGCGGCGAGCACACCGTGCATCAGTACCGATGCAGCGGGGACGCTCGCGCCCGGGCTCAGATGGGCAAAGCGCTGGAAGAACAGACCGTCACGCGCAGCTGCGTACGGCACCCGCGCCCGAGTCAGCAGGACGCCGTTCAGCGAACCGACCGTCGAGATCAGGAAAATGATTGCCGCAATCGGCAGCGCATGGGCCCCGAGAAACGTCTCTGCAGCGCGCGCACCGACAGCCGGTGCATCCGGATGAGCGGTCGAGCTCGATGTAACCACCGAGTCGAACGGCAGTGCGTGGAAGTACGCCGCATTGACGGATAGATACAGCGCGACGACCAGCAGGCCGCCGCCGATGACCGCGCGCGGCACGTTGCGGGCCGGATCGCGCACTTCCGCGGCCGCCATCGGCAGGTACTGCCATCCGCTGTAGGCCCACAGGGCCGAGAGCATCGCAAAGCCGAAGGCGCTCATGGTGAAGACCGGTGCTGGCTCCACGTTCGTCAGCGCGCTCCCGATTGCCGTAGCTGCCTCCGTCCCGCCATTGCCCTGGGCAAACAGAAATACGCCGGCGACCAAGCCGAGCAGTGCGATGACCTTCAGCGAGGTGAGAAAGGTCTGGACTCGCCCGCCAAATGCGACGCCCGCGAGATTGACTCCCGTGAAGATTGCGATGACGGCGATGCCGATCACCTGCCGGATGCCGAACTGCCACACAACCGACTGACCGAAAATCTCCAGCTTGCGTTCGAGCCAGGGCGCCGGCAGGCTCACGATGTCGGACAGAAAGATCGAAAACGCCGCACCGTACGCAGCCAGGCTCGCCGCGCCGATGATGAAGCTCATGCAGACATAGAGAAATCCCGGCAGGTCGCCGAACGCCGCGCGCAGATACAGATATTCGCCACCAGCGCGCGGCAAGAGAGTGCCGAGCTCGGCGAAGCAGAGCGCACCGAGCATCGCCACCAGGCCCGCGACAGCCCACGCCGCCATGACGAGCAGGGGCGAACCCATCGCCTGCGCCATCGGCGCGGACTTGAGGAACACGCCTGTGCCGATCGTGATCCCGACGACGATCGCGATCCCGTGGACAAGCGTGAGGTCGCGACGCAGTTCGGTCATGGCAAGTGAGGATAGCAAGCCTGCTGACTTGGTGCCGGGTCGCAGGTTCGTAGTTGTTGCGCCGCGGTAACTACGAACTCGCTGACTTGGTGCCGGGTCGCAAGTTACCCTAGACGCCATGGGTGCCACTGAAAATCCGCGTCCACCGTTCCCTCCATTCGATGCGGAGTCCGCGGCCAGGAAGGTCCGCATGGCGGAGGACGCCTGGAATACCCGCGACCCGGTGCGCGTTTCGCTCGCTTACACCCCCACCAGCACCTGGCGCAATCGTTCGGAGTTCCTGACCGGTCGCGATGCAATCGTCCAGTTCCTCACCCGCAAGTGGAGCAATGAGCTGGACTATCGTCTCATCAAGGAACTCTGGGCATTCCACGGCAATCGCATCGCGGTTCGGTTCGCCTACGAGTGGCACGACGACGCGGGGAACTGGTTCCGTTCCTACGGCAACGAGAACTGGGAGTTCGACGAACACGGTTTCATGCAGCGGCGCATCGCCAGCATCAATGACCTGCCGATCGGGGAGACTGACCGGAAGTGTCACTGGCCGCTCGGTCGGCGGCCCGACAACCACGCGGGGCTCTCCGATTTCGGGCTGTGACATTAATGCCCTGCTAACCCCCTGATTTCACAGCCGCACATCAGGACTGCCGCCGTTGACTGCTAGTATCTCCTCATAAATAGCTGGATCAGCCATGACTTCGGGGAGGGTCAAGGCATGAAGCTGGCAATGTCGCGATGGAGCGCGCTCCTGCTCATC
>JANPCY010000151.1:0-2643 GCA_031431175.1 Steroidobacteraceae bacterium
AGCGTCGCACGCCGATCGATGAAGATCATGGGAAGCTCGGCGCAGTGTGGATGCCCGCCGGAAACTGGCGACGGCCCGAATACTACCAAGTCGCCGGCCGCACCCGTGCGCAATGCATCGCGGCTGAAGTGCGTGCGGTGCGTGAAGGTGTCGGTCTTATCGACGTCGGCACACTCGGCAAGATCGAGGTGCATGGCGTCGACGCGGGCCGTTTTCTCGATCGCGTCTACACGGGACGATTCGACACGCTGAAGGCCGGCATGACGCGCTACGGTCTGATGCTCGATGAGAGCGGCGTCATCATCGACGACGGCGTCATCGCACGCCTTGCCGAGCAGGTTTTCTATTTCACAACGACCACGGGCAACTCCGCAGTCATCTTCCGCGAGCTCGGCCGTCTCGCAACGTGGTGGGGAATGCCGGTCGGCCTCGTCAATCTCACTGGTCAGCTGGCGGCTTTCAATCTCGCCGGTCCGCGCTCACGCGAAGTGCTCTCCAGGCTCACGTCGATCAATATTTCAGAAGCTTCCTTCCCGTATCTTGGCGTGCGCGAGGGGCCAGTGGCGGGTGTGCCAGCGCGCCTGATGCGGGTCGGCTTCGTCGGTGAGCTCGGCTACGAAATACACGTGCCGGCGGGTTCGGGAGTGGACGTCTGGCGCGCCATTCGCGCCAGCGGCGAATCGCTCGGGATCACCGCATTTGGCGTCGAGGCCCAGCGCATGCTGCGGCTCGAGAAGGCCCACGTCATCGTCGGCCAGGACACCGACGGACTGACGAATCCGCTCGAGATCGGCGCCGATTGGGCCGTCAAGATGGACAAGCCATTCTTTGTCGGGCAACGCAGCCTCAGGATCATTGCAAAGCACGCGCCCCGCCAGCAGCTTGTCGGCTTTGCGCTTGAGCCGGGGCACCGCGTCTCGATAAAGGAGTGTCACCTGGTACTGCAGGGTGCGGAGATCGCGGGACGTGTCACTAGCGTTGGGCATTCCCCGACGCTGGATCGGACCATTGGTCTCGCCCTAGTGTCACCCGCCGTGGCCGCGGGTCCGGCATTGCACATCCGCATCGACGGCGGCGCCGAGCTCAGCGCGCCGGTGGTGCCAATGCCGTTCTATGATGCCGCCGGGGCGCGCCAGAAGATCCCGGCGAGCGGGGCGGGCGCATGAGCCTGCAAGAATCCAACGGCGCCGTATCGTTGCAACGGGTCCCGGAACGACCGCGATTCGGCTGTAAAGGACCGCTGGCGGAGGCCTGGCTGCGCGAACTCGCCTTCGAGGTGCCACAAGGCGCCAACGCGTGGACTTGTCCCGCCGACGGCGGCGTCCTGATTGCGCGACTCGCAACGTCCGAGTTCCTGGTGGAGGCTGTTGCTCGGGATCGGGGCCCGGCACATTCGCGAATCGCCGAGGCTGCGCGGTTGCTCTTCGATCCGCGGCAGCGCCGCGCGGGCCTGGTGCCGGTGTTACGGCAGGACATCGTGCTGGAACTTTCCGGTGCGCGTGCGAATGACATACTTGTGGAAACCTGCAACGTCAATTTCATGCCGCTCGCGCGTGCGGCGAGGGCGGATGGCGGTACGCTGGTGCTGACATCGATGATCGGGGTAGGCGTGACCGTGATTGCGCGGCGCGCGGGGAGCGACCTGAGGTATACGATCTGGTGCGACCCGAGTTTCGATCACTATTTGTGGTCGACGCTCCTGGAAGTCGCGACAGGCATGGGCAATTGATACAGGAGAGCTGTAAATGACACCGCAACAGGCGAAGAAATGGTTTGCCGAGAACAAGATCCGCTATGTGCTTGCTCAGTTCGTCGACATCCACGGTGCGGCGAAAGCCAAGGCGGTGCCGGTCGAGCACTACGAAATGATCCTCGGCGACGGAGCCGGCTTCGCGGGCTTTGCCCTGTGGGGCTTCGGCATGGGACCCCACGGCCCCGATTACATGGGCGTTGCCGACCCGAAAACGCTCTGCGCACTGCCGTGGATGCCGGGATTTGCGCGCGTCGCGTGCGACGGTCACGTTCGCGGCAAACCCTACCCGTATTGCTCCCGCGTGGCGCTCAAGAATCAGCTGAAACGCCTCGAGTCGAAGGGACTGACGATGTACGCGGGCATCGAGCCGGAATTCATGCTGCTCAAGCGGAAAGCCGAAGGTGGCTTCGCCCCGTTCGATGATACGGACACCCTCGATAAACCCTGCTACGACTACAAGGGTCTGTCGCGAGCCAGCGCAATGCTCGATGAGATGAGCACCAGCATGCGCGCGGTCGGCGTCGATGTGTATCAGATCGATCACGAGGACGGCAGCGGCCAGTTCGAAATCAATTTCACCTACGCCGACGTGCTGAAAACCGCCGATAATTTCATGCTCTTCAAGATGGCGGCGTCCGAGATCGCCCGCAAGCACGGCGTCATCGCGACCTTCATGCCCAAGCCTTTCTCGAATCGCGCTGGCACTGGCGCGCACTTCCATATCTCGATGGGCAACAGGAAAACGGGGAATCTCTTCTACGACAAGAGTGACAAGCGCGGACTTGCGCTGTCGACCATGGGGTATCAGTTCCTGGCGGGCATTCTCGTCCACGCCCGGGCGCTCACGGCGATCTGCGCGCCGACGGTCAATTCGTACAAGCGGCTGGTCG
>JANPCY010000152.1:0-1586 GCA_031431175.1 Steroidobacteraceae bacterium
CGGCAAGCTGCGCGGCACGCCAGGCACCGGCACGGTCGGCGTCTACCCGGCCATCACAATCCGGGTCAGCGACGGCACCGCGACGGTCTCGTTGCCGGCATTTTCGATCGAGGTGCAGCAGGCCTCGATGGGCAGCGCCACCTTGTCCTGGCAGCCGCCGACGACGCGCACTGACGGTTCACCGCTGACCAACCTGACCGGTTATCGGATCCGCTACGGGACTTCGCAGGGCAGTTACCCGAACATGATCGACATCGTGAACGAGGGCGTGACCAGTGCGGTCGTGGAGAACCTGCCGCCGGCGACCTACTACTTCGTCGCGAGCGCATACGATACGACGGGCGCCGAGAGCGGCTATTCGAGCGTGGTGTCGAAGACGGTCCAGTGACAGGCTTGCTGCGCTCGGTGCCGGTTCAGCGCTCGGGACCGATCGGTGCACGGACCAGTTCCGGCCGTCTGTGCGGCGTGTCGGACATGCGGACTGCGACCATCACTCCTGACAGCAGCGTCAGTGCCGCCACGATCCACATCGCCACTGCCATGCCGAAGGCATCGGCCGCAAAGCCGGCCGGCAGCGCGCCGAACGCGTAGCCGAGATCCCGCCAGAACCGGTAGACACCCACCGCCGAGGCCCGCCAGCTCGGGTGTGCGACGTCACCGATCGCGGCGAGCAAGGCCGGATAGACCATTGCAGTGCCGAAGCCCAGTAGCGCCGCACCCGCAGCGAACCCGGCCAACCCATCTGCCACGATGACCAGTGCAATGCCAGCGGCCTGAACCCACATCCCGCCGGCGATCAGCCATTTGCGCCCGACCCGGTCCGACCAGGCGCCAGTCGCGAGCTGCATGAGGCCCCAGGTGGCCGGGTAGATCGCCACCAGCGCGCCGATCTGGTTGAGATCCATCCCTGCGGCAGCGAAAAACAGTGGAAACAGCCCCCAGGCCATGCCGTCATTCAGGTTGTTGACGAGGCCGGCCTGGGTGATGGTGGACAGATTCCGGTCGGTCAGGGTGGTGCGCTTGAAGATCTCGCGAGCCGCCGGCGCTTCGGCTGTTGCGAGGTTGCGAGAGAGCGCGGATTCCGCCGCGACGTGATGGCTCGTTTCGCGCACGGCAAACGCCGACAGGCCGAAACCCAGTACGACGAACGCGATGCCGAGATAGAACGGTTCGGGACGCAATCCGTAGCGGGCCGCGATCATCCCGGTCGCGAATGCGGCGCCAGCCACCGCCAGGTAACCAGCCGACTCGTTGAGGCCCATCGCGAGTCCGCGCCGCCCCGGTCCGGCCAGGTCGATCTTCATGATGACCGTCGTGGACCAGGTAAGACCCTGACTCGCGCCGAGCAGCACATTGGCGACCAGCACCCAGGACCAGGACGGCGCCCACATCAGCAGGAATGGGACTGGCACCGCCACCACCCAGCCGGCGACAAGTACCTGCTTGCGACCGAAACGATCGGAGAAATGGCCGGCGAGCAAGTTGGTCAACGCCTTGGTGACGCCGAAGACGACGATGAATGACAACACCGCCGCGCTGGCGACCAGGCCGAATTCCCGCTCAGCCAGCGCGGGCAGGATCGACCG
>JANPCY010000153.1:0-9304 GCA_031431175.1 Steroidobacteraceae bacterium
GGAGATGGGATTGAACTTACCGCAGGAGGTCGAGGTCCGCGTCTGGGACACGACGGCGGACACACGCTACATAGTGCTGCCCATGCAGCCGCCCGAAACCATCGGCTGGCCGGAGGAAAAATTGGTCGGCATCGTGACGCGCGACAGCATGATCGGCGTCGCGCGGATTTAGCAGGAGCCCCAATCATGGACGGCATGCACGACCTGGGCGGCAGGCAGGGCTTCGGTGCGGTTCGCTACACGCCCGGCGCGCCGGCATTCCACGAAGCATGGGAAGTGCGCGCGAATTCGCTCTATGCATTCGCGGTGCGGCGCGGCATCTTCAACATGGACGAGTACCGCCACGCCATCGAGCGCATGGAGCCACGTCATTACCTTACTGCCAGCTACTATGAACGCTCGCTCACCAGCTTGGCGACCTTGCTCGTCGAGAAAGGCATCGTGACTCGCGAGGAACTCGAGCGGCGCGCCCAGGGACTATTTCCGCTCGCGGCGCGTGGCGCGCGGGGGCGCACTAATGTCCTGACACGCGAGCGCTTCCAGCCTGGCGATCGTGTTCGCGTCAGGGGCGACCACGTACCGGGCCATGTGCGGATGCCCGGGTACATCCGCGGCAAAGCTGGCGTGGTCGTGAGCGAATCACCGGCCTATCCTTTCCCCGACGCCCATGCCCATGCCGTGGAGGCGCAGGACGAGCATACGTACGACGTGCGCTTCCTCAGCGAGGAGCTCTGGCCGGATTCGGCCGACGCCGCGCTGGTCCATGTCGGCGTATTCCAGAGTTATCTCGAACGGGCTGTGTAGCGAAAGCTGACAGGTGCATGACGTCGTCAGGAACGGTAACGCTCACACCTCCAATGCCAACGTCGCGCCGATAATCTTCCGCGCCGTTCTTCTGGTGGTCATCCCGGCAAGATCAGGCATATTCCACCCTCATGAGTGACAACACGCAGCACTGGATTCGCATCCTTGCCGACACCTGGGGCATCGAGGCGGACTTCACCCCGCTCCCGGGGGAATTCGACCTCAACTTCCTCGCGACCGCGCGCGATGGTCGCCGCTTCGTGCTCAAGGTCATGCGCGCGGGGTGCGCCACGGGATTCGTCGACCTGCTCACCGCCGCGCACGCGCACGTCCACCGGCGCGACTTGACGGTTCCGGTGGCGCGCGTGACTCCCACGCTCGCTGGCGAACCGTGGCGCGCATGCGCGGACGCCGAGGGCAGGTCACGCCTCGTCTGGCTGCTGACCGGCCTCGGCGGCACGGCCTACGCGAACGTGCAGCCGCACTCGATCGCCCTCATCGCTGAACTCGGCGGCCACATCGCTCGCCTGGATCGGGCGCTCTCCGATTTCACCCACTCCGGCCTCGCCCGCGACCTGAAGTGGGATCTACGCAACGCCGACTGGATCGGCGCGCGATGCCACGAGATCACGGATCCCGCCCGGCGCGCGATCGTCGAGGGGATCCTCGACCGTTACGTCGCGCTCCGGCCCGCGTTGATGCGCCAGCCGGTCGCGCCGATCCACAATGACCTCAACGACTACAACATCCTGGTAACCGCCGACGAGCGCGGCAGGTGCCGGATCAGCGGGCTGATCGACTTCGGAGACATCATCGTGGGCCCGATGGTCGCCGAGCTGGCGATCGTCGGTGCGTATCTCGCGCTCGACCACCCATCCCCCGAGCGGGCACTCGCAGCCCTGGTCGCCGACTACCACGCGGTCTCCCCGTTGAACGAGGCGCAGGTGGACTTGATCTGGCCGCTGCTTCTTCTCCGTCTCGCCGTCAGCGTCACCAACTCGGCGATGATGCAGAAGGCACGGCCGGACGATCGCTACGTGGTTGTCTCAGAGGCACCCGCCTGGCGGTTGCTCGAGCAGGCACACGCGCTGCCCGAAAGGCTCATCGCCGCGCGTTTGCGGGTCGCTTGCGGACTGCCGGCCTGCGACGGGGCGGGGCGGGTTCTCGACTGGCTCGACCGCACGCGGGGCAGCTTCGCGTCAGTGCTGGGCACGCCCCTTGCCAGCGCGCCAACCTGCTCACTCTCAGTCGTGGCCTCAGCGACGCCGCGCGATCCATTTCGGATGACCGCCGAGGAAGCCCGTAATGTTGGCGCGGGCTTCGCCCCCGGTGCCACCTGGCTCGGTCACTACGGCGAGCCACGCCTGGTCTACACCGACGCCGCGTTTCGACTGGGGAGACACAAGGGTTCCGACCGCCGTACCGTGCACCTCGGCATCGACGTCTTCATGCCCGCGGGAACGGCGGTGCGCGCGCCGTTCGAGGGTGTCGTGGATGTCGTGGAGTACCATGATCGCCATCTCGACTACGGTGGGATGGTAACCCTGGTGCACACGACGCCCGAGGGAGACCGGTTCCACACACTTTACGGCCACCTCTCGCGTGAATCGGTCGCCCGGCTCGAGCGCGGTCAGTGTGTCGCGCGCGGCAGCGCGTTCGCCGCGCTCGGCACTCCGGAGGAGAATGGCGGCTGGGCGCCGCACCTGCATCTCCAGCTCGCAGTTATCACCGACGGCCTCGGCGAGGACTGGCCCGGCGTTGCAGATCCTGAGGATGCCGCGCTCTGGCGCGCGATCTGCCCGAACCCCGCCGCCCTGCTCAACCTCCCTGACGCTCGTGTCGCGTACCGCCCGCTAGACACCGAGCGCATCAGTGCGATGCGGCGCGCCCACTTCCCCACGAACCTGAAGCTCAGCTACGACGAGCCCTGTCTCTTCGTGCGCGGCTGGCGGACGCACCTGTTCGACGAGTGGGGACGCCCCTACTTGGACGCTTACAACAACGTGCCGCATGTGGGGCACTCGCATCCGCGCCTTCAGGAGATCGCGTGCGACCAGCTCCTCCGTCTTAACTCCAACACGCGCTACCTGCACCCGGCACAGGTAGCGTTCGCCGAGTCGCTCCTGGCGAAGATGCCCCGACACCTGACGCATGTGTTTTTCGTGAACTCGGGGAGCGAGGGCAACGAACTCGCCTTGCGCCTCGCCCGCACGCATACCGGTGGGAAGGACATGATTGTTGCCGACCATGGTTACCACGGCAACACCACCGGCGCGATCGATCTCTCGGCCTACAAGTTCAACCGCCCGCGAGGCGGCGGGGCCCCGGAGTGGGTGCAGGTCGTGCCGGTGGCCGACAATTATCGCGGCGCGCATCGCGGCGACGACGCGGCCGAGCGGTACGCGAGCGCTGTGGATGATGCTCTGGAGCGCCTCCGCGAGCGCGGGGCCCGGCTCGCCGGGTTTATCTCGGAGACTTTTCCGAGCGTCGCTGGGCAAATCATCCCACCTGCGGGATACCTCCGGGCGGTGTACGCGCGCATCCACGCGGCGGGTGGCGTCTGCATCGCCGACGAGGTGCAGACCGGACTCGGGCGACTCGGTGAGTTTTACTGGGGCTTCGAGCAGCAGGCGGCCCGACCTGACATCGTTGTGCTCGGCAAGCCCCTTGGCAATGGTCACCCGCTCGGCGCGGTGATTACAACCTCCGAGATCGCGCGCTCATTCGACAATGGCATCGAGTTCTTCTCGACCTTTGGCGGCAGTACGTTGTCCTGCCGGATCGGCACCGAGGTGCTGCGCATAGTGGACGAGGAAGGGCTGCAGCAGAACGCGCGCGTCACCGGAGACCGACTGCTCGTGGGCCTGCGCGAGCTGCAGTCACGCCACGAGGCGATCGGCGACGTACGCGGCATCGGACTCTTTATCGGCGTGGATCTCGTGGCAGATCGCATGACGCGCGTGCCCGCAACGCGCGCAGCCGAGCGCGTGAATAACCGGCTGCGGGCAGAGCGAATCCTGATCGGCACCGAGGGACCCGGCGACAACGTCCTCAAGATCCGGCCCCCGCTTACCATCGAGCCAGATGACGTGGACCAGCTGCTAAAGACGCTGGACCGCGTGCTCGGCGAGACGATTTCGTGATGGCACCGCCATGCAGGGGCCGGTGGTCAATTCGGGTCAACGGCAACTGGCGCGTAACTTTTGAGTGCAGAGTCGGACAGGCCTATTTGCAGCACAGCCATGATCTTTGGCAAGCCAAGTGCAGCGTAGATCTGCGCGACGTTGAAACGCTCAAGGTCACCGCAGCCTAACGCGGACGCCAAGCGGCGGACTTCATCTGATGCCCTGGACCGCTACTGCCCTCACCATTGGCTGCCTCCTGGCCGTCTGCGGGCTTGTCGTCGCCGAGCGTCGAAATCTCGGCGCCGCAAGGCGACTCTCAAAGTTTGCGGCCAGCACGGCCTTTGTTCTCCTTGCGCTATCGTTGCACGCCGCGGCTTCAACCTACGGCCAACTCGTTCTCCTTGCCCTCGTACTCAGCTGGATCGGCGATGTATTCCTGCTCAGCCGGCGCAGCGTACCGTTTCTGTCTGGCCTGGGAGCTTTCTTGCTGGCCCATGTTGCATTCTCCGTGGCATTTGCAACCGGCGCCCTCAGTACGAGCGCGTTTTTCATTGGCCTGATCTTCGCCTCGGCAATCGGTGCAATCACGCTGCATTGGCTATGGGGCCAGCTCCACGCACCATACAAGGCGGCGGTTGCAGCCTATGTCGTTGCCATAGTCGCCATGTGCACAATGGCCATCGCTCATAGCGCAGCCTCTCAATCCTGGTTGGCAGCAGTTGGTGCGCTGGCATTTGCAGCATCAGACATTTCAGTTGCGCGTGACCGCTTCGTGGTGTCAGCCTTCCTCAACAAGGCATGGGGTCTGCCGGTTTACTATGCCGCTCAGTTGCTTCTTGCCTGGTCCATCGCATAGTGTCCACCCTCTCGCCGCCTGGCCCTTCGCTCGAGCTGACGGAGATGAATCCAATGACGCGTGGTGGCCGACGCTTGTAGCCAGACTCTTTACCGAGACGTTGAAAGTAATTGCGGCTCGGGCATGATGGGACATGGACATCGAGTTGCTTTGGAGTGAGCACATGAACCTCATCTGGTTTCGCCCATGGGGCTGGCTATTCCGGCCGGTTTCGGTGGCAGGATGGCTCGCTACAAAGACGAGTGGCAAATGACTGGCGGCAATCAAGTCGAATGTTACATTCAAGCAGAAGGAGAAATGCGTTATGGGTAACCACGCCATCATTGGTCGTTCATTACGGGCGGGTATGTTGTTCTTGGTGAGCCTCATCGGCTCTTTCGCGATCGCAGAAATGCCGGGTACTGAGCAGGCACTGACGCAAAATGCCGACGATGCACAACTCAAATGGGGGCCTTGCCCACCATTCTTGCCAGAGGGATGTGCGATCGCCGTTCTTCATGGCGACCCGGCACAAGACAACCTCGACATTTTCCTCAAAGTGCCCGCCAAGTCGACAATCCCACTCCATTGGCATACGTCCGCAGAACGCATGGTGCTGGTTGCAGGCGAGCTTCATGTCACTTATGACGGTCAAGAGATGGCCATTCTCAGGCCGGGGACTTACGCGTACGGCCCCGCCAAACGTCCTCACCATGGTTTCTGCGCAAGTGCCGACCCATGTGTCCTCTTCATTGCCTTTGAATCGCCGTTAGATGCGGTTCCGGTCGAGAGCGCAGGGCAGTAGGGGTAGTCCCGTCCAACAATGCGTTGGAATGTACGCGGGCGGCGGGCGTCATCACGTGGCACGTCTCTGCAGAGAATGAAATTGGGACAAAGTCATGCCAGCTGTAAACGCTGAGGTCACCACGGAGACTCTGCAGGCCTACGCGGATGCATGGAATCGCCATGACATCGATGCCCTCATGTCCTTCATGACGAAGGATTGCGTCTTCGAAGCCTCTGCAGGTGCTAAGGTCTGCGGTACGCGATATGTGGGCGTTGAGTCGGTGCGGGCTGCCTTTGGTGAAGTCCTAAACTTGCTGTAAATCGAAGACGGGATGCATCCTTCGATTTGAACGTTTAGCGGCGTTCGGATCTGAACCATCAAAGGAGCATCCCGTGAAGCGAAGGATACGCGCGTCGAGTCAGACGCGGAAGCAATTGGAAGACTTGTTTTCCGGCCAGGGTAATGCCGAGAACGAGCGGAGCGATCTAGTAAAGCTGGCGACCCGCTTGATTGTCGAGGAGGCGCTGGAGAGCGAGGTCGATGAGCGGCTGGGGCGCGGCTATTACGCGCACGGTGCGCAAGCGGGCCATCGCAACGGGTATCGGCCCGGGCGGCTGAAGAGCGCCGAGGGCCGCATCGAGTTTTCGGTGCCGCAGGTGCGCGGGATGAGCGAGCCGTATCGGTCTGAGATCCGCCAGGCGTTCGCCGGCGGGCGCACGGAGGAGCTCGAGCGGCTGGCGATCGAGATGTACGCGCGCGGTCTGTCGGTGCGCGACATCGAGCGGGCCTTTACCGATCGCACGGGACGCTGCGTGCTCTCGAAGTCCGCGGTGTCGGAGCTCAGTGAACGGCTGTGGGCCGATTACCAGGCCTTTGCCGGGCGCGATCTGGCCGCGCACGCCGTGATCTATCTGTTCGTCGACGGGATCGCCGAGCGCTTGCACTTGGGCCAACCCCGCGAAGCGGTGCTCGCCGCCTGGGGGATCACGCAAAGCGGCCACAAAGTGCTGCTTGGGCTCGCGCCGGGAACCAAGGAAGACACCGTCTCGTGCCGGGAGTTTCTGCGCGATCTGAAGGCCCGGCGCCTGCCCGATCCGCTGCTCGTCGTCAGCGATGGGGCACCGGGACTGATCCGTGCCTGAGGAGGTCTTCCCGAGAAGCCTGCGCCAGCGCTGCCTGGCGCACAAGATCCGCAATCTCGAGGCGAAGGTGCCGGCGGAACTGTGGCGGGAGGTCAAGGCGCGGGCGAGCGTCGCCTACCAGGCCGCCAGTCCCATGCTTGCCGAGTTCGCCAAAGAGGAGTTCGTCAAGCGCTTTGAGCGCGAGCTACCCTCGGCGACCAGCTGTTTCCTGGATGACTTTTCGGCCTGCATCGCGCAGTTGCGCTTGCCGATCGCGCATCGGCGCGCCATTCGGACCACGAATCTCCTTGAGCGCCTCTTCGGCGAGGAGCGTCGTCGCACCAAGGTCATCCCGCACGCCTTCGGTGAGCGAGCGGTGCTGAAGCTGATGTACGCATCGCTGATCCGCGCGAGCCAGACCTGGCGGCGTGTGGTGATCAGCGAGTTCGAACTCAGACAGATCGAGGAATTGAAGACCGATCTCGACAACGAGTTCAAACAACGCACGGCGTCGGCCGTGTCAACCGCATCCCGTCCCAGAATTTACAGCAGCGACAAGACTTGACCCTGCCTTTGCGGAGGTTTGGGCAATCTTTCCCGACGCTCACTGGAGTAACGCCAGTCATTTTGTCCAAGGGGACCGCGGAGTATCGGAGTGGACATTCACGGGAACACGCCCGGATGGCACATATGTTGAGGTCCATGGTTGTGATCTGTTTGCCTTCCGGGAGGGCAAGATTGCGCTGAAGAACTCTTACCGCAAGAACCGTCCGCCGTCTGGCGGCCCGAAACGCTGAATGCCTGGGCACCCGCACCAGGAACTTGTTCCATGGCTTCGTTTGCTTCTCTGCTAGCCGAGGTTCGCGCGTGCACCATCTGCGCGCCGCATCTACCCGATGGGGTTCGGCCCGTCCTTCAGATGCACCCGCAGGCTCGGGCACTGATCGCAGGTCAAGCGCCAGGAAGAAAGGTTCACGAATCTGGCGTACCATTCGACGATGCCAGCGGAGATCGACTGCGCGAGTGGTTGGGCGTGACGCGCGAAGTGTTCTACGACCCCGAGCAGATCGCGATTCTGCCGATGGGATTCTGTTTTCCCGGCACGGGAAGGTCAGGAGATCTTCCGCCTCGTCCCGAGTGCGCGCAAGTCGCGGCGTGCTCATTGGCCAGGCGTGATTTCTCTGCGCCACCCCAGTCCGAGAAACAACCTCTGCCTCCGCCGCAACAAGTGGTTGGAAGGCGAAGTACTGCCAGCACTTCAGACACGAGTGTCACAGGTACTTGTGCGATAAGTCGCGCTAACAACCGCATGCAACGGTCGGCGCCGCGCGCCGCCGCTGGTGCCGGGCGTTAGGCACCCGATGATTCCAGACGGATTCATTCTTCGCCATGCCACACTGGATGATGTGGCTCCGCTTGAGGTCCTGATCGCTGAGTCCGCCCGTAAAGTCTGTGGCAGGGATTACAGCGCCGCTCAGGTCGAAGGCGCATTGCGCGGCGCCTTCGGCGTCGATACTCAGCTGCTGCGAGATGGCACCTACTATGCGGTAGAGCATGGCGACCGGCTAGTTGCCTGCGGTGGATGGAGCCGCCGGCGTACGCTGTTCGGGGGAGACGCGCGTGTCGAGCGCGATTCAGGTGAGCTTGATCCACGCACTGACGCGGCAAAGATTCGGGCTTTCTTTGTTCATCCCGGCTATACGCGGCTCGGCCTGGGTACAGCAATCCTTTGTGAGTGCGAGCGCGCAGCCACCGCGCAGGGCTTCACATCGTTCGAGTTAATGGCCACGCTCGCAGGCGTAAGACTCTATTCTGCACACGGCTACGTGCCATCGCCTGCGATTCATTGGCCGCTGGCTGACAACCTGAGTATTGAGTTTGTGCCGATGAACAAGCGAGCGCCAAACGATGCGCTGGGGTGCACGCATGACACGCGATGACTTGGCCAGGACCCATGAGTCGACGAGCCGCTACCATGATTACGTCGAGGAGTGTTTCCAGGGCGAGGTCTACGGCGAAGCCTTGTTCCGTACGATGGCGGAACTGTGCGAGGTACCTGAGTGCGCCAGGAAATTCCGGGTGCTGCAGCAACTCGAGCGAGAGACGAAGGAATTCCTGCTTCCATCGGTGCGAGCGGCTGGGTTTGCGGGAGATGAGAGTCACGAGCGCATCTCTGAGGGGGAAGTGTTGGGAGCCCAGCTCGCAAAGATGCCATGGCAGGAACTGATGCGCCGCTTGCAGACAGAACTGGAGCGCTACGTACGGGAATTTGAGCAGGCGGAGGGCCTGGCACCCCCAGGCAAGGAGAGTTTACTGCAGCAAGTAACCGCTCATGAGAAAGCGCTGCTGGACTTCGCTACCCGGGAGCTCGCGGGGGACGTGCGTGGCAACTCCCTGGAACCCGTGACCGCGCTACTGCGAGGCATTCCGGCCGCCTGACAATGCGTTGGCTGGGCAGAAGCAGCAACGGGCGGGCATGGGGTCTGTTGGCATCTGCGTGCAGCTGGCGCCGAACGATTGACCTCTCCACATTCCATTGGGGGAAACAATAGATGAATTCCAGACGCATTGCAGGATTATTCCACCGTGCCTTGATCGCACTGAATGGGCGATTCATGGGATCGTCCTTGCC
>JANPCY010000154.1:0-3043 GCA_031431175.1 Steroidobacteraceae bacterium
GCATGGAAATCTCCGGTCAGTAAAACAGCGGTGCAAACCATGGCACGGCCAACAGGCCGAGCAACAGGACGGCGACCGACCAGAAGACCAGTCGCTGCCGCCTGGTGGCCTGCGGGTCGGCGCACGGCGTGCCAGGGGCGCAGGCCAGTGGCACCAGATAGAGTTTGCGAAACGCGAGCGCGAGGAAGAGCAGCGTCAGGCCGATGAACAGGGGCCGGTAAGGCTCGAACGCCGTCAGATAGCCGATCCATGCGCCGCTGATGCCGAGCGCGAGCAGCACGAGCGGTCCCACGCAGCACACCGACGCGCCAATGGCAGTCAGAATTCCGGCCACCAGCGACCCTTTCGCATTCAGTACCGCCACTGCGATTGCTCCAAGATATGCTCGCGCCGAGCGTAGCATGCACTCCGTACCATGGTACGGAGTCAAGGGAGTGGCGATGAAAGAGGAACTGTCCATAGGGCGCCTCGCCAAGGCGGCCGGCGTGAATGTCGAGACCATTCGCTACTACCAGCGCCGCGGTCTAGTCGCCGAACCTTACAAACCCCTGGGCGGGCACCGGCGTTACGACTCATCGGCGGCGTCACGCGTGCGGTTCATCAAACGCGCGCAGCAGCTTGGCTTCACGCTGGAAGAAGTCACCGGTCTGTTGCGACTGGAGGACGGCCAGAGCTGTCGCGAGACCCGCCTGCTCGCCGAGCACAAGCTTGCGTTGATCGAGGAGCGCATCGCCGACTTGAACCGCATGCGCCGAATGCTCAAGGGCCTGATAGCGGAATGCGCACTAGGCCAGCGACCGCGGTCATGTCCCATCATCGCCACACTGTCGGCGGACTCAGGGTAATCGACCAAGCCCAGCGACACCTCAGATAACGATGGACGATGCCGCGATTGTCCGAAGTTGGCCGAATGCGGGCGTAAGCGTGGCCGGCCTGATGCGTTACCCCACTGTGACAAAAAACGGAGCGCTTCACGCGCGATGCTGGTTGCGCGATCGCTCACGCCGTGAGCCGCCAGCGGGGTATAAGGCAGCTATGTAACCAGGGCATCCGGGGCCACGAACCGCGATTGCAGTCGGGAGCGACGATTGGCGAATCCGTTCAACAAGCTGATTACGCAGACGACTTTGGCCAGGCTCGCGGGGGAGAGGTACTTTGCACGCGGCGTGGGTTATTTCGAGCGCGGCGCCGTCGTGGATCTGGTGCAGACGCGGAACGCAATCTCGGCCCGAGTGCTCGGCAGCGAAGAGTATCGGGTCGTGCTCCGGCCGGACCGTGCCACCCTGGCATGGTCCTGCACCTGTCCGCTCGGGGAGGAAGGAGATTTCTGCAAGCATGCCGTGGCCACGGGGCTCGCCTGGCTCGAACGGCCCGAGCAAGACGGCGACGACCTTGCCGGGGTACACGCCCATCTACGATCCGAAAGCAGGGAATCGCTCGTCGAGATCCTGGTCGAACAGGCCGCGAACGATCCTGAGTTGCGCGCGCGACTGGAGGCGGCTGCATTGCGTCGAGGCATGCCGCAGAACCTGAAGGCAATGAAGCATGCGGTGAACCGGGCGTTTGCAGTGCGCGGCTTCGTCGACTACCGAAACATGCGTGCCTTCATTGTGCGCGCCGAAAGCGTCATGCACCTGCTGCGCGAATTGCTCAGAGACGGGCGCGCTTTGGAGGCGGCAGAACTCGCCGGCTACGCGATGCGTCGTGGCATCGCCGCCTACGCAAGAACCGACGATTCCGGTGGTGGTTTCGGCGAGACGCTGCGCCAGCTTGCGGACTTGCACCTTGAAGTCTGCCGCACTGCCAAGCCCGAACCCAGTGCGTTCGCCAAAGACTTTTTTGAACTGCAGATGCGGGACGAATGGAGCTTCTTCAAGTTCGAGGACTACGCCCCGCTGCTTGGAACGAAAGGGCTTGCCCGTTACCGTGCGCTCGCCGAGACCGCCTGGAAGAAAGTCCCGACGCGCGCACCGGGCGCCAAGCGCGATGCCGGCATCGAGCACAACCACATCACCGCGATCATGGAAGCGCTGGCGCGGTACACGGGCGACGTGGATGCGCTGGTTGCCGTGCAAAGCCGCGATCTTTCGCATCCGTACCACTTTCTCAGGATCGCGGAGATCCTCGCTAAGGCCGGCCGTGATGATGAAGCGCTCGCGTGGGCGGAGCGCGGGATGAAGGCGTTTCCGAACGATTTCGACCCACGTTTGGTCGATTTCCTCGTCGAGGCCTATCACAACACCCGGCGCCATGACGACGCCGTGGAACTTGCCTGTGAGCAGTTCATCTATGGCCCCAGCCTTGACGCGTACCGGCGTCTTGAGAAGAGCGCGCGCCGTGCGAATGCTTGGAAGTCCTGGCGCGAGAAGGCACTGACCCATCTTCGCGCCGGGCTGAAGCGCGCGGACCGCCCCAGCGGTGCGCGCTGGGCCGGCGCCGGTCATTCGTTGCTTGTCGAGATATTCCTGCATGAGGGCGACAGCGATGCCGCGCTCGCCGCGGCGAAGGCGGGCAGCTGCGCGCTCGAAGCCTGGATGCATCTCGCACGGGCGCGCGAGCATGATCACCCACAGGATGCCGCGGACATCTACTGCAAGTCCATCGACGGCATCGTCGATCGCAAGAACAACCAGGCCTACGATGAAGCCACCGCACTCGCGGGAAAGATCAAGGAGCTGATGAAGCGGGCGGGACAGGAAGAGGAGTTCACGACGTGGCTGGAGGCGCTGCGAATGAAGCACAGGGCGAAGCGGAATTTCATGCAGCGAATCGAAAGTATATAGGCTCGGCCACTGTTGTTCATGGAAGCATAGATAAGCAATACGCTCCACGGGGATCGCAGCGAGGACGCGGTTTACCTGTATTCCACTGCGCGGTCCCTGCTCGAGTGGGTGCCTAAACAAATGATCGTGCACCTGATTTGACATTACACGTAATACACATTAGTGTTTATTACTTGTAATATGTATGGAGCCGGTCCATGTGGAACGACCACCAGGCCATTGAGGTTTTTCACCTGCTCTTTCTGCGGGCGCTTGCCGCG
>JANPCY010000155.1:0-3447 GCA_031431175.1 Steroidobacteraceae bacterium
GCTGCATTTTTTCAATCCGGTCGCGAAAATGATGCTGGTCGAGATCATCCGCTCGCGCCAGACACGCGATGACGTGGTCGAGGACACGCTGGCGTTCACGCGCAAGCTCGACAAGCTGCCCCTGCCCTGCCGCAGTGCGCCCGGCTTTGTGGTCAACCGCATCCTGATGCCATACATGACCGAGGCGATGCTGGCTGCAGATGAAGGCGTGCCGCTCGCACTGATCGACCGGACCGCGACGCAATTCGGAATGCCGATGGGGCCAATCGAGCTCGCCGACACGGTCGGGCTCGACGTCGCCGCGCACGTTGGAAAGGTACTTGCCGAAGACTTCGCCAGGCCGACACCCAGCAGCACGGCCGCGCTCGTCGAAGCCGGCAAGCTCGGTTGCAAGACCGGCCAGGGCTTTTATCAGTGGCGGGATGGCAAGCCGGTCAAGCCGGCAGCCGTTGGCAGCGTGCCCGAAGACCTCGAAGACCGGCTGATTCTTCAGTATCTGAATGAGGCAGTTGCGTGCCTCCGTGACCAGGTCACCGACGATGCGGACCTGCTCGATGCCGGCATGATATTCGGCACTGGCTTCGCGCCATTCCGCGGCGGGCCATTGCACTACGCGCGCGCCCGCGGCGTCGCCAGTATCATCGCGCGCCTCGACCAGCTTGCCGCGCGGCATGGCCCGCGGTTTCGCCCCGATGCCGGATGGGCGGCCCTCGCCGCGTCACGCTGAAGCCTGTGATAGATTGCACCTGCATGAAAGATTTCGCGTATGGACGATAAGCCGGTCGATCTCGATGTTTTGCGTGGATTCAGCCCGCTCGACGGCCTGAAGCGGGAGAACCTGCACGCGCTCTCGCGCAAGACCCGGCTGCAGGAGCTCGATTCCGGTCGCGTGCTTTTCAAGGAAGGCGAATCCGACAAGCGCACGGTCTACTTGGTCAGCGGCGAGGTCGAATTGCGCAGCGCCGAGCGCACGGTCTCGACATTACGCGCCGGCACGCCGGAGGCGCGCATCGCAATCGCGCCCGGGCAGCCGAGGCGCTTCACGGCACGGGCGCTATCCGACGTGACCTTTATCGCCGTGGACAGCGACCTGCTCGACGTGTTGATCACCTGGGACCAGACCGGCAGCTATGAAGTGGGCGAAATTTCGGATAGCGGCGACGGCGGTGCCGACGACTGGATGACGGTACTGCTGCAAACCAAGTCCTTCCACCGCATCCCGCCGGCCAATTTGCAGGCGCTATTCATGCGCATGCAGCACGTGGCCTGCAAGGCCGGCGAGGTCATCATCAAGCAGGGCACCGAAGGCGACTATTTCTACGTGATCACGAAGGGCAGCGCCGTGGTCACTCGCGAGACACCGATGAACCGCGCCGGCATCAAGCTCGCCGATCTCGGGATCGGCGAGTCCTTCGGCGAGGAAGCGCTGATCTCCGACGGCAAGCGCAATGCGACGATCACGATGCAAAGCGATGGCGCCCTGGTGCGTCTTGGCAAGGAAGATTTTCGCGAGCTCCTGAATGCGCCGCTGCTGCACGCCGTGGATCTCGAGCATGCGCGTGAACTGGTCGCGCGCGGCGGCCGCTGGCTGGATGTGCGGCTGCCGAGCGAGTACGACAGCTATCACATTGACGATGCGCTGAACGTACCCTTGTATTTCATCCGCCTCAAGGTACGGACGCTCGACATCAAGACGCCCTATGTGGTCGTCTGCGACACCGGACGGCGCAGTTCCGCCGCGGCGTTCCTGCTGAGCGAACGTGGTTTCGAGGCCTACTGCCTGCAGGACGGCCTGCTGGGAAACAAGCTCGGGCCGGAATGAGCCGCGCCCGCGCTGTTCCGCGCCGCCTACATCGTGTGGGTCTGCTTGTCCCCGCCGAGCGCGCCAGCCAGGTAGGACTCGATCTTCTTCAGTGTCGTGCCGCGATCCTGCTCGCTGAACTGAACGCCAATACCGGCGGTGCGCTTGCCTTGTGCGCCCTTTGGCGTCAGCCAGATCACGCGACCTGCGACCGGTAGCTTTTCCTCCTCGCCCATCAGGTTGAGGAGCATGAAGACTTCGTCGCCGATCCGGTAGTTGCTGTTGGTGGGGATGAATAACCCGCCATTCTTCACGAATGGCATGTAGGCAAGGTACAGCGCGCTCTTGTCCTTGATGGTGAGCGTCAGCAGCCCCGGCTTGGTCGATGGTGCCCGCATCTTCAATCCACTGACTCCTTTGGCTTGCGGGCGCCTTCGCCCACCAGCGCGGTGAGTGAAATCAGCAACCCTTCGAACAGAAGCTGCGTGTTGAGCGCGCCGCTCACGCGCAACCTCGCTTCGCGCAGCGCGTCCAGCAGGCAATAGCCGGCCTGTATCATCGGTTCGCGTGCCGAAACCCGCAACCATGGTAAACGATTCTTGTTAACCAGATCACTAGACAGGGCGGCCTCGCGCAGCAGGCCCGTGAGCCAGGATTCGAGCCAGAACAGGCGCGCCTCGGGTTGATCACGGCTCCAGGTCGCTGCGGTCGCAACGATGTCGAGCTGCCTTTTTTGCGCGGAATCCAGCGACCCCTGCATCTTCGCGTCGATTTCCTGGAGTCCCGCATCCGCGTATTGCAAGGCCAGCAATGGCGCGCCATTGGCGAGCGCAAGCAGGCGCTCCCAGCCAGCGTAAGCCCGGTACTGCTCGAGCCAGGCCAGCGCCTGGCCTGCGGCCGGCAGCGGCAGGCGCATGCGCGCGCTGCGACTCACGACCGTGCGTGGCAGGCGATCGCTGCGACTGGCGGTCAGGATCAGGTAGGTATTGTCAGAAGGCTCTTCAAGAGTCTTCAGCAAGGCATTGAATGAATTGATATTCATGGCATCGGCCGGATCGATTAGCGCCACTTTGTTACGGCCCCGGTAACTCTTGAGCGAGAAACTTCCGGACAAGTCACGAATCTGCTCGACGCGGATAACGGCCGCGTCCTCCTCCAGGCCGACGCGGTAGAAATCCGGATGTGTGCCTGCCAGAAACAGACGACAACCGGCGCATTCACCGCAGGACGTTTCACCCTTCCGGTCACAGAGCAGCATTGCCGCGAGCCACAAACCAAGCTCGGACTGCCCCGCTCCCGGCCGGCCCAGCAGCAACAGGGCATGCGGCATCCGGTCCTCGCTGCGCATCGCTGCGAAACGCTCACGCAACGACGCGAGCCATTCGACGCCGGCGCGCGCAAGCGTCGCGCCGATGTCCGCCGCCGCCACGGTCCGCTCACTCTCGCGTTTCTGGCCCGCCACCTGTCTCACTCCGTCCCCGGGAGGCACGCGTCGAGTTCGCGCGCGACCGCCACCGCGACCTGCCGCTCATCGCCGCTCGCATCGATCAGGCGGACGCGCACGGGCTCACGCGCGGCGATGTCGAGGTATCCGCGTCGTACGCGCTCGAAAAACTTCCCGCCCTCGGCCTCGAATCGATCCAGCG
>JANPCY010000156.1:0-3395 GCA_031431175.1 Steroidobacteraceae bacterium
GAGGTCGAAGCGCTCGCCGAATTTCTGCGGGTCCAGCTCTCCGCGGCACATGAGCGCGCGGATCACGGCGCGGCGGATCCGGTCCTCGTGTGTCAGGCGATAACCGCGCCAGATCGGCAGGCGCCCCGAGTCGAGGGCCGCGGCCCAGTCGTCCAGCAGGCGGTGGTTCTGGACGTACAGATCGCCTACCTGGCCGATGGCGCTCATGCCGAGCCCCACCAGGTCAAGCCCCGCGCGGGTCGAGTAGCCCTGGAAATTGCGCTGCAGGCTTCCGTTGGCAAGGGCAATGGAAAGCTCGTCGTCGGGAAGCGCAAAGTGGTCCATGCCGATGTAGATGTAGCCTGCGGCGGTCAGCTTCTCGATCGTGATGCCGAGCAGCGCAAGCTTCACCTCCGGCGGACACAGGTCTTCCGCCTTGATCTGCGTCTGCGCCTTGAAAGTCTGCGGCAGGTGCGCGTAGCTGTAGGCAGCGACGCGGTCGGGCCGCGCTGCGATCACCTGTTCAAGCGTGCGCGCGAAGCCCGTTTCGGTCTGCCGCGGAAGGCCGTAGATCAGATCGACCGATACGGACCCAAATCCATGTCGCCGCGCCCCGGCGATGACGGCGAGGACGTCCTCCTCCGGCTGCACGCGATTGACTGCCTTCTGCACATCCGGGTCGAAATCCTGGACACCCAGGCTGATCCTGTTGAAGCCCAGTCCGGCAATCGCTGCCAGCCTGGCGTCGTCCACGGTGCGCGGATCGACCTCGATCGAATATTCGCGCAGGCTGTCGTCGCGCAGCGAGAAACTGTGATGGATGAACCTCATCAACTCGGCAAGTTCAGCGTCGTTGAGAAAAGTCGGCGTGCCGCCGCCGAAATGCAGCTGGTCCACACTGCGGTCCCGGTCGAAGAGCCGCGCCTGCAGTTCGATCTCGCGCTGCAGTCGGCTCAGGTAGCGCGTACCCGCAGTGCGATCACGAGTGATGATCCTGGTACAGCCACAGTAGAAACAGGGAGAGGTGCAAAATGGCACGTGCACATAAAGCGACAGTGGCCGCGGGATGGGGTCGTCATTGGACGCCCGCGCGGCCTTCAGGTAATCGCCCTCGCCGACGGCTTCGCTGAACTGGGGTGCGGTCGGATAAGAGGTATAACGCGGCCCCGGCACATCGTACCGGCGCACGACGGCAGCTTCAAAGCGGACCCCGGCCCCCATGGGCAGGAGTCTGCGACCGGGGTGGTCAGGTCGCATTGATCTGTGTCAGTCGGTGCGCGTCTGCCCCGGCCGCCAGCCCTGGACCCAATCCACGAACTTGTCCGGCGTAAGCGCCCGGGCGTAGTGGAAGCCCTGGGCGAAGTCGCAACCCATCGCGATCAGTTCCTGCGAAACCCCCTCGTCCTCGACGCCCTCGGCGACCACTGCCAGGTCGAAAGCATGCCCGAGGGCAATGGTCTGCTCGACGATCTTGCGATCCCCCTTGTTGGCAAGCATGTTCATCACGAAGGACTTGTCGATCTTCAGCTCGTCCGCCGGGATCTCCTTCAGATAGGACAGGCAGGAATACCCGGTGCCGAAGTCGTCGATGGAGATCCGCACGCCCAGTTCACGCAGTTCGGTCAACACGCGGTGACTGCGCTGCCGGTCGATCATCAGCGCATTCTCGGTGATCTCGACGGTCAACCGCGAGAGGTCCACCGGGCAAAGGCGCGCGGCGCCCTGGACCATGTCCACGAGTTCCGGTTTGCAGACCAGTGACGGCGTGACATTGACGGCGACGCACAGGCGCCCGAGCGATTCCGGCCATTCGCTCAGTTGGCGCATTGCGCGATGGAAGGCGAACTGCGTCAATGGGTCGATCTGCCCGGTCATCTCGGCGACGTCGATGAAGATTTCCGGCGGCACGTTGCCGGCCTCGGGCCGATTCCAACGCATCAGCGCCTCGGCGCCCACGATGCGAAGATCCGGTAACGAAAGCTTTGGCTGGTAGTTCAGGATCAGGTCGCCGTGCTCGAGGGCGTCTGCGAGCTGCGCATCGAGGTCCCAGCCGGCGACAAGTTCGCCCTCCTTACGCGCGGTGTAGACGGTGACCGGCTGCGATGTTCTCCAGGCCTCGAGCAGCGCGATCTCGCTGCATTGCATCAGCGCCTCGGGCGTGCGGCCATGGGTCGGGAACATGCCAATGCCGACCGACAGCCGGACCGTCGACTGCTGGCCGCCGGCCGCGAGCGGTTCGGCGCCGGCACCCAGGATCTTGTTGGCGGCGAGGACCGCGTGCCCCTGGTTGCGCAGGTTCGACAGCACGAAGGCGAACTTGCGATCGCTGAGCCGCGTGAAGTAATCCCCCGGGCGCAGTACCTGCGCCAGGCGGTTGCGCAATTCGTCCAGCATGCGGCCGGCATTCACATCGCCTGCGCTCGCATACAGGCGCTCGAGCTGGTGCACATGGACCACCAGGACCGCGACATCGTAGAGCTTGTTTTCGCGTGCAGCGATGCGGCTGCGGATCGCCTCGAGGCAATCCGAGTAGCTGCTGTTACCGACGGGAATGGGAATCGCGATATTCATGGTGTCAGATATGGCATCGGCAAGGGCCTGCATTCCGCAATCGACAGCCGATGGGGCTGACAGTGACAAACTGGGCAGCAAACGAGCGTGACGGGCAGCGCAAAAATATGACAAATGAGGCCCCGGCGGCTTGCGCGGGGCAAGAAAAAGGGGCCGATTACGATCGGCCCCTTGCAGGCTTGAAAAGACTCGACCTTAGAAGTTCGCACCCACCCGCAGGTACCAGAATGCTCCGTTGTAGCCGAACGGGCCACCGGTACGCAGATAGCGCTCGCCATCCCCCAGGCCGCCGGTCAGCGGATTGAGGCTGTTCAGGGTATCGGGCAATACGTCGAAAATATTGCGTCCGCCGATGCTGGCGGTGATCTGATTCGCGAACTGGTATGAAAACTCCGCATCGACGGTAGTATTGGAGGAGAACAACTGGCCCGGATAGTCCTGCTCATTGCGGAACGAGCCATAGTAATTTGCGCGCAGCGAGGCCCGAATCTTGCCCAGGTCGTAGTCCAGATTCAGATTGACGCGATCATTCGGGGCATAGTGCTCGATGTCGACGATCCGTGCCGCAGTGATGACCAACGGGTCGAAAGAAGGCACCGTGCTCTTGTTAAAAAACTCATGCGCTACATCCGTCAGTACAACAAAGTCCCCAAAACCGTGAAGTGGAAGTACTTCGATCCGACCCGGCACATCACTTCCCAATCAGTTGTTACAGTCCACTAGTAACTTGCCACGCTGCCGACCGGCAGACGCGGATCGATCGCGCCATAGAGGCGATTGCGGCCGCGCGGAGGTTTGCCGATCGCCGGACCCCCGACGAGAATGGCGGCGACTTGATTCCAGTA
>JANPCY010000157.1:0-1828 GCA_031431175.1 Steroidobacteraceae bacterium
ATGAAGATGGCGGTGCAGGACGTGCGGCTCAACATTGCCGAGATCAGGAAGCCCGAGCTTGACGCGCAGCAGGTAGCCGAGAGCATTGCGCAGCAGATCGAGAAGCGCGTGATGTTCCGCCGCGCGATGAAGCGCGCGGTGACCAACACCATGCGCAGTGGCGCGCTGGGCGTGAAGGTGCGCGTGGCGGGGCGGCTGAATGGCGGCGAAATCGCGCGGTCCGAATGGACCCGCGAGGGCCGCGTCCCGCTGCACACATTCCGCGCCGAGATCGACTACGGGCTGGCCGAGGCGCGCACGACCTATGGTGTCATCGGCGTGAAGGTCTGGGTCTTCAAGGGCGAGGTCTTCGATCGCGAGGAAGCCGAGCCCGAAGTGGTCGAGACCCTGGAAAAGCAGGCCGCCCCGGAACCGGCGGCCGGCTGAACGACAAGGACGACGGGAAATGATGCAGCCGAAGCGGACCAAGTACCGCAAGATGTTCAAGGGAAACCTGTCCGGCATGGCGTCACGGGGCAGCTCGGTCGCGTTCGGCGATTACGGGCTGAAGGCGATGGATCGCTCGCGCATGAGCGCGCGTGAGATCGAGGCGGCGCGCCGTGCGATGACGCGCTACGTCAAGCGCGGCGGCAAGATCTGGATCCGTGTGTTCCCGGACGTGCCGATCACCCAGAAGCCGCTCGAGGTCCGCATGGGCAGCGGCAAGGGCAATGTCGAGTACTGGGTCGCGAAGGTGACGCCGGGCAAGGTGTTGTTCGAGATCGAGGGCGTGCCGGAGTCTGATGCGCGCGAGGCATTCAGGCTGGCGGCGGCCAAGCTTTCGGTTGCCACCGCCTTCGTCAAGCGGCAGGTGCGCTGATGACCATCAAGGATTTGCGCGGCAAGACTGCGGCGGAACTGCGCGAGGAGCTGATCGCGCTGCGCCGCGAGCAGTTCAACCTTCGCATGGCATCCGCGTCCGGGCAACCGGCGCGGCCGGACCAGCACGGCAAGGTCAGGAAGAACATTGCACGGGTCAAGACCGTGTTGAAAGAGTTCGGGCGCGGCAGCAGCGCCGGGGGTAAGGCGTGATGGCTAGCATTGCAGAGACCCAGACGGCGGCAAAGTCGGGGCGGACGCTGACCGGCACCGTTGTCAGCAACAAGATGAACAAGACGATTTCCGTCTCGGTCGAGCGGCTGGTGAAGCACCCGACCTACGGCAAGTACGTGCGGCGCACGACGAAGCTGCTCGCGCACGACGAGAACAACGAGTGCCGCGCGGGTGACACAGTCGCAATCGCGGAATGCCGCCCCTTGTCGCGGCACAAGGCATGGCGTCTGGTGCGCGTGATCGAACGCGCGCCGGCAGAATGAGCTACGGGAGACCAGCACCATGATCCAGCTCAGGACTCGCCTTGTGGCGGCGGACAACTCCGGCGCCCGCGAACTCATGTGCATCAAGGTCATGGGCGGGACCAGGCGCCGTTACGCCGGGGTCGGCGACGTCATCAAGGTCAGCATCAAGGACGCGATCCCGCGTGGCAAGGTCAAGAAGGGCGAGGTTTACGACGCGGTCGTGGTGCGCACACGGCATGGTGTCCGCCGCGGGGATGGGTCGCTGATCCGCTTCGACGGCAATGCGGCCGTGTTGCTGACCCCCAAGCTCGAGCCGATCGGCACCCGGATTTTCGGGCCCGTGACGCGCGAGCTGCGCAATGTGCAGTTCATGAAGATCATTTCGCTCGCGCCGGAAGTTCTATGAATAAGATTCGCAAGGGCGACACAGTCGTCATTACAACCGGCCGCGACAAGGGCCGCACCGGCACTGTGGTCAATATCCTGGCCAG
>JANPCY010000158.1:0-6748 GCA_031431175.1 Steroidobacteraceae bacterium
GCACTCAGTGGGTAATGGCCGCGCCCATCTGCCGGCGCAGATAGTTCAGCACGTCGGCGCGCGTAATCAGCCCATGGAACTGCTCGCCCTCCATGACAGCCGCATAGGGCTGCACGTCCAGCATCGCGACCAGGTTCCTGAGCGACATGGAGGGCTCGACTACCAGGAAATTCGTGTGCATCGCCATGCGCACGGGCTGGTTGAAGCGCTCGGGATCGCCATACGCAAAGCGCATGATGTCCTCCTCGCCGACGAAGCCCACCAGCGCTTCACCCTGCATGACGGGCAATTGGCTGAAGCCCGCATTGCGCAGGCGGTTGTGCGCCGTCGCCAGTACGTCATCGGGCCCGACGGTCACGGTCGCGCGCTCGCCATGCGGGCGCCCGACCAGATCGCGCAGATTGCCATGCTGCTCGCGCTGGATGAACCCCTGGTCTTCCATCCAGAAATCGTTGAACAGCTTTGACAGGTACTTGTTGCCGGTATCGCAGGCGAATGTAACCACGCGGCGGGGCTTCTTCTGCTCACGGCACCAGCGCAGCGCCGCCGACACCAATGTGCCGGTCGACGAGCCGACCAGCAGGCCCTCCTTGAGCAGGATTTCGCGCGCAGTCGCGAAGGATTCGCCGTCCGGAATGCTGTAGGCCTTGCGGCACATCGAGAAATCGCAGATGGGCGGGATGAAATCCTCGCCGATGCCCTCGACCAGCCAGGAACCGGCCTTGTCAAGCCGGCTTTCATTGACGTGATTCGCGAGAACCGAACCTTCCGGGTCCGCCAGAATAATCTCGATTCCCGGTGCATGTTCCTTGAAGCAACTGGTGAGCCCCGCGATCGTGCCGCTCGATCCGACACCCACGACCACCGCATCGACGCGGCCCTGCATCTGCTCGAGGATTTCCGGCCCGGTCGTCAGCGCGTGGGCCCTCGGATTGTCCGGATTGGCGAACTGGTTGATGTAATAGGCGCCCTGCTCGCGCGCGATCCGGGCCCCGACGTCCTGGTAATATTCCGGATGACCCTTCTCGACGTCGGAACGAGTCAGCACGACCTCCGCGCCCATGGCGCGCAGGTTGAATATCTTTTCCTGGCTCATCTTGTCGGGAAGGACCAGGATCACCCGGTAGCCTTTTTGTGCGGCGACCAGCGCAAGCCCAAGCCCGGTATTTCCGGCGGTCGCCTCGACAATCGTGCCGCCGGGCTTGATGTCACCGCGCCCCTCCGCCTCCGCGATCATGGACAAGCCGATGCGATCCTTGATGGATCCGGCCGGATTCATCAGTTCAAGCTTCAGGTACAACTCGCAGGCGCCGGTGTCGAGCCGGCGGACTTTCAGCATCGGTGTCCTGCCGACCATGTCGAGGACATTGCCGTAGACCATCATGGTTGTGGCTCCGCGCGCGGGACGCTACTGTAAACGTGGATTGTACCGGGAGGCACACCGCATGGCGGCAATCGATGACTGAAGCTGCCAGGCGACTGCGCGGCGTGCTCCTGATGCTGGCGGCCGTCGGCGCCTTCGCAATCATGGACGCCCTGATGAAGCGGTTGACCGGCAGCTATCCGACACTGCAGATCGCCTGCCTGCGCGGCGCGAGTTCGCTGCCATTCGTAGTCATGTCATACCTGCTGACGGGCAAGCTGCACCTGCTCCGGCCCGTGCGCTTCGGTCTGCACATCCTGCGCGCGGCGCTCGCGATCGTGATGCTGTGGGGATTCCTGTGGGCGCTCGCGCACGCCAGCATGGCCGATACTTATGCAGTATTCATGTCCGCACCGCTGCTGGTCGTACTTGCGGCATCGGTGATGCTCCGCGAAAAGGTGGACCGGCAGCTCTGGTTTGCAATCCTCGCGGGGCTCGCGGGTGTTCTGGTGATGCTGAAGCCATCCGTTGCGGGCATTGCGAGCCTCGCCGGGCTCGCGACGCTGCTGTCGGCCCTCGCTTATGCGGTCGTGGTCGTCCTGGTGCGGGTCATGGCACGCACCGACACCACGGCGTCCATGGTCTTCTGGTACCTGCTGCTGCTGTCGATCGGCGCTGGCGCGTTGGCGGCTCCGGGATGGATTTCCATACGCGCCGAGCACTGGCCCTGGATCGCCGCGGTCGGCCTGACGGGCTGGGCCGGCCAGCACCTGATTACCGAAGCCTTTCGCCTCGCGCCCGCTTCGCTCGTCGCGCCCTACGAATACACGGCAATGATCTGGGCGGTCGGCATCGACTGGATTGTCTGGCAGGTATTGCCCGGTGCGCGGATGCTTGCAGGCTCCGCAATCGTCGTCGGGGCAGGCCTTTACCTGCTGAATCGCGAGCGGAAGCGTCCTTACTAGCTGATCGGGATCGGTGCCAGGATCAGGATTTCTTGCGCGACGCCCGGTCCGCTGCCCGGTCGGCCTTCATCTGACGCACATTGATCGGCCGGATCTCGCTGATCGGGCAGCGATCGCGCCCGACATCGACGTGATCGAAGGTCGTGATCTGGCTGCCCGTCGAACTCACGTGGATTGCATGCGCGAATTGCAGGTCAGGGCAGTTGTCCCAGACCGTCACCAGGTAGGCCTCGTTGACGCCGGCCCAAAGGACCAGCCGGTTGCGGGACAATGGTTGCCAGGACTGCAGCCGGAATGACGTGAAATCGCGGACCGGTTCGCCCGCGTAGTCGAGATAGGCGACGGCGTCCTCATCTGAATTGCGGCGCAACTCGCCGGCGCAGCCGGCAGCGAACAATGCAGTCAGGACCAGCATGGCGAGCTGTTTCATGGTTTTGACCCTCAAGGCTATGACCGTCGGCCCCGGAGTCCGGTTCCACGATTATCGGCGGGCAGAGACGCTAGCGCGCCAGTTCGGTCACCATGCTGTGCCACTGAAGCAGCGCGACTTCGATGGCCGCGAGGGGGATGCGCTCGTTGAGCCCGTGGGCAAAGTTGTCCCTGGGGTGCATGTTCAGGCCAGAGACCCCATAGCTCGGCACCCCCGCATTGCGGAAATACAGGCTGTCGGTCGCGCCAGCCGACATCGAGGGGACGATCGGCAGGCCCGGGGCATACAGGTCGATGGCTTTGCGCAGCGCCTTCATGACGTCATCGCGAAGCGGTGAGGCATCACTCGGCACCGGCTTCAAGAGAATCGTGACCTGTGCAGTCGGATCTTCGATCACTCGCACCAGGGTTTCCTTGACGCTTTCGATCGTGACACCCGGAAACACGCGGCAATTGACATTGACCATTGCACTCTGCGGCAGGGCGTTCTTCGCATGTCCGGCCTGCAGCATCGTCGCGACACAGGTGGTGCCGAGTTGCCCGACGTACTCGGGTTTCGATGTCAGGTATGCAATGGCGTCCGGATCCGCAGGATTCTCCGCGTAGCGGCGCATCACCGCGCCGTCCTCGCCTGCGGTCAACTTGCCGGCCTCGCGGAAGTAGGCAATTGTCAGTTCGCTCGTCTGCGTCGGAAAGTGGTACGCGGCAATGCGATCGATTGCCCGTGCGAGATGATAAATCGCGTTGTCAGCACTCGGGCGGCTGCTGTGCCCGCCGGGGCTCGTGAAGCTCACCTCGAAATCGACATAGGTCTTCTCAGCAGCCTGCACACCATACACGATCGGCTGGCCGTCATCGCCGAGATTGGCGCCGCCGGCATCGCTGTTCAGGTAAAACTCGGCGTTCTTCAGCTGCTCCGACAGGACGGCCGTCGTCGCCTGAAGCGTCTCCTCATCACCGCTAAGCGCGAGCAGGATATCGCGCGATGGCTTGAATCCCTCCGCCTTCAACCACAGCAGCGTGGCCACCATGGTCGAGACGCCGAATTTGTTGTCGGAAGAGCCGCGACCAAAGAGAAACCCATTCTCGATGATCGGCGTGAAGGGATCGCGCTGCCAGTGCGCCTTGAGTGCCGGTACGACGTCCATGTGTCCACCTAGAACGATCGGCTTCGCATCAGGATTCGTGCCGCGATAGCGCGCGACTAAAAACGCGGTGTCCTCGAATGGCGTGATAGTGATGTCCTCGGGCGCGAATCCGCCCGCTTCCAGGACCTCGGACAGATAGGCCGCGTAGGCCGGAACCTGATCCTGGCCCACAAATGTCTTGAATGAAACCGAGCGCTGCAGAATCTCCAGCGCGCGGGCCGAGACATCGGCGGGCACGGTCGGCGGCGCGGTAGCGGCGACTGCAGCCGTCGTAGCGAGGCACAGGGCGATAGCGCCCAGGCCAGTTCCGGTCCGGATCAGACGCATCGAAGGATTCCTTTTCAGAGGGTCCGCGCAGTGTGCCAAGACGGCCCTGCCTGTTGCAAGCACGTCACATCGAGCTGGGTTAGAGTATCCGCCATGCACGAGTATCCGGCTGCATGATCGTCACCGTCCTGCTGACGGCACTGGGTGTGCTCGCGGTGGCATTCACCGGAGTGCTCATCCAGACCGCCTGGCACCGCAACGAGCTGCGACCGACACTGGAATCGATCGGGCTCGGCGCCGTCACCAATTTCTTCGACACGCTCGGCATCGGGTCCTTCGCCACGACGACCGCATGGATCAAGCTCCGCAAGCTCGTGCCGGACAGCTTCATCCCGGGGACGCTGAATGTCGGGCATGCCTTGCCGACCGTCGCACAAGCCTACATTTTCATCCAGCTGGTCAGCGTCGACCCGAAATTGCTGGCGGCCTGCATCGCCGCATCGGTCGCAGGTGCGATCGTCGGTGCGCCAATCGTGGTGCGCCTGCCGGTGCGCGTCGTGCAGGGCGTGGTCGGCATTGCGCTGCTGATCGCGGCTGCGCTCTATGCACTCTCTAATCTGGGCAGGATGCCGACTGGCGGCGACGCGCTTGCCCTGGCAGCCGCGCCGTTCGCCGTCGCAGTGGTCGGACACTTCGTGATGGGCGCGCTGATGACTTTCGGCATCGGCCTGTATGCGCCCTCGCTGATCCTGCTGTCGCTGCTGGGCCTGAATCCGATTGCGGCATTCCCGATCATGATGGGAGCCTGCGCATTCCTGATGCCGGTCTGCGGCATGCGCTTTGTTCGCGCCGAACGCATCAATCTGCGTGTCGTTATTGGGCTCGCGCTCGGTGGCATACCACTCGTGCTGATCGCCGCTTTCCTGGTGAAATCGCTGTCGCTAGTGACACTGCGCTGGGGCGTCGTGGTCGTCGTCCTTTACGCGGCCGTGCTGCTGCTGCGCTCGGCGATGAAACCGTCGGTGCAAATATAATCTGATCCGGGGGAGCAGTTTGCGGGCGTTGATGGCTACGACCAGGATGCACGGTTATGAGCCATGAAGCAGTCCGCAATTCAGACGGACTACACTGACGCCATGGTGACTGCGGTGGCGCTCGCGGCTGGCGCCTCAACACGAATGGGAACACAAAAGCTCCTGTTGCCGCTCGGCAACGAGCCGCTGGTCCGGCGCGCGGCACGCCAGCTTCTGGATGCCGGCTTTGCCGAAGTGCTCGTGATCGTGGGCAGCGAGCACGAAAAGGTGCTCGCCGCGCTCGCGGGGCTGCCGATCCGGCATGCCATCAACGCTGACTACGCAACCGGCATGGGCAGTTCGTTCCGCACGGCGGTCGAGCACCTGGACGAGAGCGACGCCGCCATGTTTGCGCTTGCTGACCAACCGTTTGTCACGGCGAAGGAGTACCGGGCCGTTCTCGATGCCTATCGGCAGCACGCACCGGCGATCGTCAGCGTGCGCTACGGCAATGTCACGGCACCGCCTCAATTGTTCAGCCGGGCACTCTTTCCAGAACTCGCCCGGCTTGAGGACGGCGCCCGTCCGGTGCTCGAGCGGCATCGTGACCAGATGTTTGTGATCGACTTTCCGGTTGAGCTGCTCCTGGACATTGATACGCCGGAGGATTACGAGCGCGCCAGAAACCGGTTGTCTTCTCAGTCTCCATGACAGTGGAGGCTGCGCACCGAACCGGTGAGAAATCCCCCGTCGAAGCCGCGTCGAATCGCAAGGATTTCGCCGAGTATGGACAGCGCAACTTCCTGCGGCGTCTCGGCGCCAAGCGCCAGCCCGATCGGGCTTCGCACGCGTGCGAGCCCGGCGGACTCCGGAACGAAGCCTTGCACGGCCAGATCGGCCAGCAACTTGTCGTAGCGCGGACGCGGGCCCAGAACGCCGATGTAGGCCGCTTCCGACTCGAGACTGAAGCGGAGACTCTCCTGGTCGCGCTCGGCCTGGTGGTTCATGATCAGCACGAAGCTTCCCGGGGACAGCTTCACGCTGCCGGCAAACTGACTGAAGTGGGCACACACGCGTGTTGCGCAAGGAAAACGGTCGGCGGTCAGGAACGCCTGGCGAACATCGATGACGGTCACCGCGAACCCGAGCGTCCAACCCAGTTGCGCCACGGGCGCGGCATCATGCCCAGCGCCGAAAATCACGAGCTCGGGCGGCGCCAATGCCAATTCGTAGAAGATCTCGGCGTCGCGGACTTGCTGCGGGCCGGAGTATGGATACGTCCGGCCGAGCCGGGCGAGGGCGCCTGCTGCCGCTTCCCGCTCAAGGCCCGGATCGGTCAACCCGCCGACAACATTGCGGGCGTCGCGAACGATCATTCGTCCCGACGCGCCGGCAAGCGGCGTGACCAGCACGGCGGCCTGTCCCTGTTCGAGGATCTTCAGCCATTCATTCGTGATCGCGTCGTCCTCGAGCCGCTCGATCCGGATGTCGACGGCGCCGCTGCAGCCCATACCCAATCCCCAGACCGAATCGTCTGCGAGATCGTAGCTGACAATGACCGGC
>JANPCY010000159.1:0-1917 GCA_031431175.1 Steroidobacteraceae bacterium
GGCGGGATCCAGATCCGGCGAAGGCAGGTAGAGCGACGGCGATCCGACGCCTTCCTCTTCGTCAGCATCGGGCGCCGGATCGAATGAGAGGTCGCGCGCCGCCAGGCGCTGCTCCATTTCCCGCACTTCGCGCGGCTCGACACCCAGTTCGCCGGCAACGGTATTGGTCTCCTCATCCGAGAGCCATGCCAGGTTCTTCTTCAGGCGGCGCAGGTTGAAGAACAGCTTGCGCTGGGCCTTCGTGGTCGCGACACGGACCAGGCGCCAGTTGCGGATCACGTACTCATGGATCTCGGCGCGGATCCAATGGATTGCAAAACTTACGAGGCGCACGCCCATGCCCGGGTCGAAACGCTTGACCGCCTTCATTAGGCCGACATTGCCTTCCTGGATCAGGTCGGCGACCGGCAGCCCATAGCCCATGTAACCGCGTGCGACATGCACGACGAATCGCAGGTGCGAAAGCACGAGCAGGCGCGCAGCGTCCAGGTCCTCATGGTCGCGGAAGCGCTGCGCGAGCTCGAGTTCCTCCTCGCGGCTCAACACGGGAATGCTCGAAACGCGTTCGATATAGGCATCCAGACTGCCGACCGGGCCGTCGAACGCCAGCGACTGACTCTTCAGGACAAGTGCGTTACCAGTCATGGGTTTGCGAACCTCCGTATAGCGATTTTAGCAGTCGTGCCAATAGAGTGCTAATCATGGCGGAGGTTCACCGCTGACGGTAAAAAAGACTTATCTAAAACAATGAGTTAGGCGCGAGGTTCGATACGCCGAAGATGAAATGCGGCAGCCAGCCAGGCGCCCAGCAAGCCGAGAATCGCGCCGCCGCCAATGACTACGAGATACTCCCGCACCGCAAGGCCAGACAGCGCGAATGCTGCCCCATATGCCGCGGCCACGCGCGCCACCGGCGCCTCGAGAATGGCTAGGCCTATCGCGATCAATGCGACAGCCAGCAATCCGCCTGCGAGCCCCTGCCAGAAGCCCGAATACAGGAATGGCCTGCGTACAAAGGCATCGCTGCCGCCGACCAGCTTGGTGACTTCGATCTCGGTGCGGCGTCCGTTGATCTCGAGCCGGATGGTGTTGCCGACGATCGCGAGCACGCCGAGTGCCAGCACAGCGGCGGCCAGGACGACGATCTGGCGCAACGCGTCCAGGATCGCGTGCAGGCGCCGCACCCAGGCCGCATCGGCCTCGACCAGTTCGACTTCCGGGAGTTGGCGCAGCTCGGCGGCGAGTGCCTCGACAGCAGCCGCCGAATCCTGGTCCTCGGCCGGCCGCAACTTGACGACCCACGGCAGCGGATTTTCCGTGAGCGCCTCCAGCGCCTCCCCGATGCCGGACATTGCGCGGAATTCCACCAGCCCCTCATCGGGACTCACGAGCACCGCTTCGCCCACTTCGTCACGCGCCTCGATCGCGCGCGCAACCTTGCGTGCCTGCTCGGTCGTGGTCGGAAGGCGCAGGTAGGCGGACAGTTGCACGGTGTCGCCTAGACCGGCGGTCACGGCGCGCGCATTGGCAACGACCAGGTAGAGCGCGGCAGGCAGCGCGAGCGCAATGCCGATCACCGCGACCGTCAGTGCGGTCGCCAGCGGCTGGCGCGCGAGACGGCCGAGCGAGCCGACCAGCGTCTGCGCGTGGCGTTCGAACCAGGTCGACGCGGCGCCGCCAAGCGATCGCGGGCCGGCCGGCCGGACATTCCGGAGTTCTTCAGGCAGCGACATATGGGTTGCTCGCGAGCCGGCCCTGCTCGATGTGAATGCGCCGCACGGGAAACCGGTCGAGCAGGTGCACATCGTGGGTCGCGACGATGACGGTGACGCCGACCGCGTTAAAGCGCTGGAACAGGTTCATCCCTTTCATCTCGATTACACCAATCAACATTATCAACATCATGATCACGAAAGC
>JANPCY010000160.1:0-1746 GCA_031431175.1 Steroidobacteraceae bacterium
ACGCAAGGCCCGGTGCGCTACGTCTGCCCGCAGCGCATCGCGTTCCCCGCCCCGGTGCCAGCGGCGCTGCCGATCAACATCCGTGTCAGCCGCCCGGCGCGCGGACGCTTGCGCGTGCTGGACGGCGCGCGCGAAGTGTGGGGTGACGGTCGCAACTTGCTGCCGGAACGTCGCGTGATCCTGCCATTGCCTCCGCATATGACCGAGCAAGCCGGACGGCTTGCCATCGACATCGACGAAACGGTGCGTCGCTGATCTCATAAGTCTCTGAGCCCCTGAACATGACACTCCGCACGCAATCCGTCGTCGGCATCGACCAGGGCACGACTGCCACTAAAGCCTACCGGCTGAGCGCGGACGGCGACTTCCAGAAAGTTTGTTCGGTCGAGCACCGGCAGATCTATCCAGAGCCCGGCTGGGTCGAACTCGATCCCCGCGAGTTGCTGGCCAACATCGAGCGCTGCCTCGACAGTGCTGTCGGCGTTGCCGGCGCAGGCATGGACAACCAGGGCGAGACCGTCATCGCTTGGGATGCGGACAGCGGTGAGCCGGTTTACAACGCCATCGTCTGGCAAGACAACCGCACCAGAGATGTCACGGACCGGCTCAAGTCAGAGGGCGCGGAAAAGGTCACGCTAGAACGCGCCGGCCTTCCCCTCGACCCATACTTTTCGGCGTCGAAGTTGCGCTGGATTCTCGACCATGTTCCCGGGGCGGCGGCGCTCGCGAAACGCGGCAAGCTGCGCCTGGGCACCAGCGACGCGTTTTTCCTCGATCGGCTGTGCGGCCGTTATGCGACCGATATCGTCACTGCATCGCGCACCAGCCTGATGAATCTCGAAACCGGCGAATGGGATGCGGAGTTGTGCCGGTTGTTCGGTGTACCCATGCATTTGCTGTCGCCGATCCGGCCCAGTGTTGGGGAATTCGGCATCGCCAGGCGTGTGAACATCCCCATCGTCGCCGGCATCGTCGATCAGCAGGCCGCGCTTTTCGGGCACGGCTGCCGCACAGCGGGGCAGGCCAAGATTACTTTCGGCACCGGCGCATTCGCACTTGCCGTGACCGGAAGTAAGCCGGTCAGCGCGCCGGATTCGGGCCTCCTGCCCACTGTCGCCTGGCGCCTGGGAACGCAGACGATCTACGCCGTTGATGGCGGAGTCTATGACGCGGGCTCGGCACTGGACTGGGCGCGACGCCTGGGCCTGTTCTCGCAGTTCGCCGAGATCGAGGCATTTGAAGCGCCGAGCGCGATCGGGCGCGGACTCGTATTCGTCCCCGCCCTATCCGGGCTCGCCTGTCCCTATTGGGACCGCAGCGCGGCGGGCCTGTGGCTGGGCATGGGACTGGACACTTCATCCGGGGATTTGGTGCAGGCCGTGTTCGAAGGCGTGGCACTGCGCAGCGCGCAGGCCATGGCGGCAATTCACGCGCGCCTGCCACTCGAATCCAGCGTCTCCATCGACGGTGGACTCTCGCGCAACCCCTACTTCAGTCAGTTCCTCGCCAACGCCCTGAACCGCACCGTGGTCATTCCTGCGACAGCGGACTTAACCGGTCTGGGCATCTCGCAGCTCGCGTACCTCGGCATGAGCTTGAGCGGGGATGCGTCGGTCCCGCCGGTGGCCGCACCCGAACGCACCATCGTACCGCGTGCGCCCCTATCGGACGAGGTCCACGAGCGGTTTGCAGACGCAGTGGAGCGCGCGCGCGGATGGCGAACGCATTGAAGTATTCTGATGCCTT
>JANPCY010000161.1:0-6444 GCA_031431175.1 Steroidobacteraceae bacterium
TCGGCGACGTCGGTGCGCCGGAGCGACCGAGTTATACCCTGATCGGTGACACCGTCAACGTCGCGGCGCGTCTCGTGCAGCGTGCTCGAGCCGGCGAAGCCCTGTTCTCGCGCTCCGTTTGGCAATCGCTCGATGCAGGCGCCGGGGGAATCGTCGAGTTGCCGCCGATGGTGCTGCGCGGACGCCTGCGTCCGGTCGAGATCTACTGCTTGCCGTCCGGCATGCGTCTCGACCTGCGCCCGGCCATGGCCTGATCGATCCCGCCGGAAAAACGCTGATTCAAGCTATACTGCGGTCAACGAAATTTGGCTGCTGGCCATAGTCGGCGGAACTGTCGAGTGTCGCGGCCGTCTATCGGACGCAGACCCGCTAACGGACCACTGGACCCCACCTAAATGGCACTTCTTCGACGCACCGCCGCCCGGGCGGTACCCCCGATTTGCGTATTGCTCGGCGCCTTCTTGTTCGCTGGCTGCGGCAGCAGCCCGCCCCACGCGGCACCCGCGCGCCCCATTGCGGAAGCTTCGGACGGTCAGGTTGCGCTCAGCTGGAATGCTGTCACGGGAGCCAAGAGTTACACCATCCTGTGGTCCGATGGGACCAATCCGGATGCTAGTTTATCAAATGAAATCAATGATTTAACTGAGACTACCTACGTTCATACCGGGCTGGTGAATTTTCGCACCTACAGCTACCGCATCGTCGCCGTAACCGGTGGCGGCCGCGGTCCCGAGAGTGTCCTCGTCACTGCCGAACCCGGCCCGGTGCCGGGACCTGTCGAGTGGGCGACGGTCGTCGCCGGCGATCCTGGCCACACGATTCATTTCGGGACGGCCGAAAGGGCGACCAATTATCGCGTGTATTTCGGAACGTCGCAGGCCGCCTTGGCCGGGCGTCGACCGCTGGCGTTGTTCGAGCCGCTCACTGCCTCCCCGCCGCTCATTGCCTCCCCGCACCTGCGGGCCACTATTCCGATCAACACGCCGCTGCTCTATCGGGTCATTGCGATGAATGGCCCCAGGATCGGGTATGACGGTCCGGTGGTCATGACAGCTGCCCACGCAATCGCGACCTACGACCTGGCCCGCCTCGGTTTGGCGTTTGGCGATCCGAATGCCGACAGTTGCCTCGACATGGTGAGCGCCGCTGGCGGCATCGCGGGCACAGCCTGTGCGGGCTCGTTCACCGCGCGCGTGCTGGCGGATGCGGGCCTCTCGGACCTGGTGGCGGCGGGCCGGATCAACGGGGATTCGCGCTTCGCGGACTTCAACGGCGACAAGCGCGACGATGTATTCAGCAGCACGTTTTCCCCGGCAAGCGACTCCGCCTCGCGCGCGTTGCTGAGCGTCAATCAGGGCACCGGTAATTACGCGACGGCTGCCGGCGTCACGTCACTCGGCATCGGCGGATTCGGCGGCACGCTGCTGGCCGCGGATTTCGACAACGACAACGACATCGACCTGTTCGCACCCAATGATCACACGCGCGGCGACGGCGCACGAAACTGGCTGTTGATCAATAGCGGTGCCGGTGTGTTCTCCGACGTCGCCGTGGCGGCCGGAGTGGACAGCAACCCGGCCGGTGCGGATTACGTCCCGCGCGGCGGTCAGGCGGTCGATTTCAACGAGGACGGCCGCGTGGACCTGTTGTTCGGGTCGCGGCTCCTGATCAACAACGGCGACGGCAGCTTCAGTGACGGCAGCGCTGCGGCTAACATTCCTGTGCGCGCTGACCAGGGACTCAAGCTCGCCGACGCGGACCTCGACGGCGACCTGGACCTGATCCATCACGACGGCGCGGTCACGCGCCTCTACCGCAACAACGCGGGCGTGTTTGACGGCGGAACGATTATCAATGAGGACACGACGCAGGCAACTTTCGGCTTCGGACTGAATGCCTGCGATGTCAATGGCGATGGCTTCGAAGACGTTCTCATCGCAATAAATGTCACAGCCACTGGCAAGGGTGTGCCCAGATTGCTGGTGAACGTCAATGGCACGTTCATGGCGTCCGCCGTCCAGGACGAAGTGACGGCCGATACCGGCGACCTGATCGCGCAGAACGACCTGATCGCCTGCGGAGACGTCGACAACAACGGCGTGATCGATTTCGTCTCGCGCTGGGGCCAGACCTATCGCCTGCTCAGGGCCGCTTTGTCCCTGCCGACAGGCATCAGGATCCGGGTACTCGGGTCCGGAAGCGAGCACAACCAGCAGGGCCGCATCGTCAGGATCGGGCCGCGCTCGTTCCCGAACCGGATCATGACACGCGTGATCGAAGCGGGCTCGGGCCTGCAGTCGCAGAATCAATACGACCTGCTGGTCGGTGCGCCGTGGCCCGGCACTTACGACATTTCGGTGCGATTCCGCAATGGTGTCGTGAATGCGACCGCCGATCCCGGCGGATCACTGACGATCTTCGAGGACGGCCGGGTCGAAACCGGGCTGAAGTAACCGCGGGCGATGCTCCGCTTTCCCAATTCCGTGTTTCGAGAGTAGTCTTCTGGCTGTCATTCCGACGGTCTGGGAGCCGGCAGTGATCACGAAAAGCAGCACCGGGCAGCGCGCGCTGTTGGCGATCTGTCTGGCACTTGTCGCCCTGTCATCCGCGTCCGCCAGAGCGCCAGACAATGGCGCCTACGAAGTCTGGCTCATCGACCAATCCGACACGCGCGGCCTCGATTACGGTGGCACGCTTTATATCTTCGCGGGCAAGGACTTTGCGGACGGGCGGGCGCCGGCGCGCGAATCGGCCGTCACCGTCGATCTCGGCGGCGCCGCCGCCACGATGTGCCGCCAGCGAACCGGAGCAAATCCGGTGCGGCCGCACATGGTGCTGTTCAATGCCGAACACACCCACGCAATCGTCGCTTTCGTCGCGAGCGGCCACGTGCTGGTTCTCGACGCGAAAACCCGCGCCCTGCTCGAGTGCATCCGCACCACCCAGTCACCGACCGGGCGCCAGGCGCATGCGGCGTTTCCGGCTCCGGACGGCTCCTACATCCTTGTAGCCAACCAGAATGGCAAGCGCCTCGAGCGCATTGATTCGGACTTCGCCGGCAACCGTTTTGTCCACAACGCCGAGGCCACGCTCGATCTCGCAACTTGTGAAACGCCGTCAGGCAAGCCCTGCCAGGCTCCGGGACTGCGCCCGGACAATGCCCCGATCTGCCCGGTCATCAGCCAGGAGGGCGACCTCGCATTCGTGACCCTGCGCGGCGGCGGCATGCTGGTCGTCGATCCGCGGCCGACGCCGATGCGAATCGTGGCCGAGTACGACATGGACGCGGTCCACGGCAACGGCTGCGGCGGAATGCAGGTTCGCGGCAGCATGTACGTGAATTCGGGGGGGCGTCCCGGCCCGATGGAGCATCTGCACGTTTATGGATTCGACGTCTACCGCTTCAAGCTCGACGATTTCCGCAAGGGCGGCCAGCTCCGGCCCAATACGCCGGTCGCGACAACCGTATACCAGGTGGACGGGGAGCATGATTCGCACGGCATGGTGCTCACGGGATCAAAGGGCAAGTATCTCTGGGCCTTCGACCGCCACGCCGACACCGTCGAAGTGCTCAAGACGACTGATGACGCGCACCTGGGGACGATCGCGTTGAATGGGCCGCTGACCGACAATGCGGCGCCGGATCTGTCCGACGTCTCGCCGTCGGGTGATCTCGTCTTTGTCGCATTGCGCGGCCCGACGCCCTTGAGTGGCGATCCGCACAATGCCCGCGGCTCGACGCCGGGGCTCGGAATCCTGCGGGTCTCCGACAAAGGCCGCAGTGGCGAACTGATCGGCATCGTCAGGCTCACCAATGTCGGGGCGGACGGCATCGAGCGCGCCGATCCCCATGGCCTGCGCGTGCGAAAACTGAACTGAGGGCCGGGTCCCGTGCGTGATCAGCGCGGAACGGCCACCGCTCGCCCCGCATCCCACTCGCTGGACATCAGCCCCAGCAACTCGCCGGGCACCCGCTCACGCTCCTCGCGCAGAGTCTGTGTCATCGCATCCGCAATCCGCTCCAGCACGCGCTCTGGCCGCGCGACCTGGCAGATGGCCCGCCCGAACTCGAGCAGGGTGGCGCGGTCCGGATACTGTTTGGACTTCGCAAGATTCAATGCGAGGGTGCGATCATATTTGGTGATCCCGGCCGCACTCGGCGAAAGCGCATAGATGCTCGTCGTCACGACATCGTAAAGCGGTGCCAATCGGATGGACGTACGGTCACCTGGATGTGAGTACACCAGGCCGAAATTCTTCAGGTGCCCGTCGCCGTTTCGCACCATGACGACAAGACAGACGTATTCGTAGAAACGCTGAAGCTGTGGCAGTGGGTCGCTCTCGGCGCAATAGAGCCGGATCGCCTTTGAAATACCTTCGTAACTACCCTGGTACTTCTCGCGGTTCGGCCGGTTCATCAGCACGGTCATGTCCTCGAAACCGAGCGCCGTGCTGCCCTGAAGGTCGAAGCGCTCGACGACGAACAGTCCGCCATCGTCTGACAGCCAGAAATCGGGTACCGGCAGGCCGGCGCGGCGCGCAGCGCTCATGCAAAGGTACTCGTTCTGCGTCAGATGGGGGAACTCCTCGCCGCTCGCCTTGACGATCAGGTCCGAGTAAGCCAGCGTCGTCCGCCCGGCAAGTGGCACAGCCTTGTCCGCATCCGGCAGCAGCACCTTGGGCTGCACGCCGGAAATTCCCGAATCGAAGTAGATGGCGACCAGCTCATTGAACAAATCCGCTGTCGGCTTGCGCGCGAGTAATGCCTTCCGGCCGATCTGCGCGCGCGCGCGCTCCCTCATGATTCCCGGTTGCGCGTAGCTCAGGCGGCCGATCTGTTTGCCCCCGACCAGGTTGAGCAGCGCCATATCGTCCAGCGGCCCAACCTTGGCGAATACCTCCTCAATCTTCGATAGCAGATATCCTTCCGGCTTGTTCATCTCGAAGACAGGCAGCAGGCCGCCGCTTGAATAGCTCTCCGCCCGGATCGGCATGGTGAGCGACGTCGCCATGTCGGGCTCACGTGCCGTGTAATTGAAGACGTATCGCGATTCCTTCAGCAGGTCGCCGGAATCACCCTGCGGGGTTGACACCCGCAGATGTTTAATCGTGGTCACGGAAAATCTCGTCGAGCCGTTCGAGATCGACATGCGCGTCGACGATGGCGAGAGCCTTGCCAAGCGCACTGATGGCGCCAAAGAGAATGCCAAGTTCAACGTTTTTGCCGGCCTCGAGGTCCGCGATTGTCTGGCGCCGGCAACCCACACGTCCCGCGACCCACGATTGTGTCCGCCCGCTGGCCTTGCGTTCGGCACGGATTTTGGTACCCAGGGCTCTTGGATTGAGAATCGGTTTAATATGTCCTTTATAACGAACATATTAACTAGTCGCAAGTATTAATGTTCGTCTAGTAGAACATCGTGCTGGGTCGATTCAGCCCAGCGCCTGTTCCAGGTCCGCGATCAGGTCGCCGGTATCCTCGATGCCGACCGACAGGCGCACCAGCGAGTCGGTGATACCCAATTTTGCGCGCGCCTCCGGTGGCACCGACGCGTGCGTCATGATCGCCGGATGATCGACCAGGCTCTCGACGCCTCCCAGGCTTTCCGCCAGCGTGAACAGCTCCAGGCGCTCCAGGAAACGCTGGGCTTCTGGCAGACCGCCATTCAGGAAGAAGGTCACAACGCCGCTGTGGCCGTTTTTCATTTGGCGCAGGGCCAGTGCGTGCTGCGGATGCGAGGCCAGGCCCGGATATAGCACCCGCTCCACGCGACCATGCCGCTCGAGCCAGAGCGCAATGGCGAGCGCGCTTTCACTGCACTGACGCATGCGCAGCGGCAGTGTCTTGAGTCCCCGCAGCGCGAGAAAGCTGTCGAATGGACCGCTGATCGCACCCACGGCGTTCTGCAGGAATCCGATGCGTTCGGCGAGCGCGGCATCGCCGGTCACGACGATGCCGCCAACCATGTCGGAGTGCCCGTTCAGGAATTTCGTGGCCGAGTGCATGACAATGTCGGCGCCGAGTTCCAGCGGCCGCTGGATCCAGGGCGTCGCGAAGGTGTTGTCCACGACCGTCAGGATGCCGCGCTCGCGGGCGACCGCCGATATTGCGGCGATGTCAACCAGGCGCAGCATCGGATTCGTTGGGGACTCGATCCATATCATCCCGGTCCCCGGTCGGATCGCCGCGAGCGCAGCCTTCGGGTCCGTCAGGTCGGCAAAGGTGAAATCGAGGGCCGCCGAGTGCCGGCGGACGCGTTCGAACAGGCGGAATGTGCCGCCATAGAGATCGTCCATTGCCAGCACGTGACTGCCGCTCCCTAGCAGGTCCATCAGGGTCGCGGTCGCCGCCATGCCCGATGCGAAGGCGTAGCCCTGCGTACCGCCCTCCAGGTCCGCAATACAGCGTTCCCAGGCCATGCGCGTCGGGTTCTGGGTGCGCGA
>JANPCY010000162.1:0-3095 GCA_031431175.1 Steroidobacteraceae bacterium
CCACCGTGTCCATCCTGCGTCGGCCGGGCAACGAAGGTATCGCAACCTGGGGTGCCGTCATGCGCTCGCTTGGATATCACACGAGTTTCCTCTATGGTGGCTACGGCTACTTCGACAACATGAATTACTTCTTCGGCAACAACGGATTCGAAGTGCTCGACCGAAGCGCGATCGACAGCGTGCGATTCGAAAACATCTGGGGCGTCAGCGACGAAGACCTTTTTGACCGGTCGCTGACGCACTTCGATGAGCTTCACGCCTCGGGTGAACCCTTCTTCTCGATCATCATGACCACCTCGAACCACAAGCCGTTCACTTTCCGCCCGGGTCTCGAAAAGCTCGGGATACCCGAACAAGGCGGTGGTCGCGCAGCCGGCGTGCGTTATGCCGACTTTGCCATGGGCGAATTCCTGCGCAATGCACAGCGACATCCCTGGTTCGACGACACGATCTTCGTGGTCGTCGCGGATCACGGCGCCCGGGTGTACGGCGCAGAGCAGATCCCGCTCAGGACTTACGAGATTCCGCTGATGATCTATGCGCCGAGGCACATCAAGCCACAGCGGGTCGATACGCTGATGACGCAGATCGACGTTGCGCCAACCGTACTTGGCCTGCTCGGACTTCCCTATGAGGCACCGTTCTTCGGACAGGACGTGCTTTCAGCGCCACCAGAACATCGCATTGCATTCTTCAACCATAACCACGATGTCGCGATTTACCGGGACGGCCATCTGGTGGTCTTCGGCTTGAAGAAGACCGTGAGCCACATTCACTACGACGAGGCAACCAACCTCTACGAACCGGCCCCACCGGATGCTGATCTCGAGCGCCTGGGCATCGCCTACTTCCAGACCGCGTACGAGCTGTTCACGGCACACCACTACGAACCATCCAGTGCGCCGGATCCCGCGCAGACCGCGGCACAAGACGCGGGAGGCAATTAATGATTCATCTTCCATCTGGCGCGATGCCAAGGCTCTTGCGTGGCTTACCGGTCGTGCTGCTGTTGGCCGGCTGGAGCGCGACGGCGGCCACCGCCGAAACGGCACCGGTAGCGGCGGCGGTAACCCCATCGTGGCCCGGCGATGCGGAGCTCGAGGCCCAGGGCGTGCGCATCGGCAACGTGACGATACGCATACTCAAAATTTTCGACCCGGAGAAACCGGGCGAGCGAAAAGCCCTGTTCCGGCTGGCGGACAAGTGGCACATCGACACGCGTGAGTCGACCGTCGAAGCGCAACTGCTGTTCCAGCCCGGCGATCCCTACTCGCGTCGTGTGCTCGATGAAACCGAGCGAAACCTGCGAACTCTGCGCTTCATCCTGGAACCCGAGATCCGCGTTGTCGCCTATCACGACGGCCTGGTGGATCTGGAGGTCGTGGCGCATGACGTCTGGACCACCAGTCCGGGAATTTCTTTCCATCGGGCAGGTGGCAAGAACTCGTTCGGTTTCAGACTGGAGGAATTGAATCTGCTCGGCTACGGCAAGCATCTGTCCGTCGGTTATCGCGACAATGTCGATCGCAGCTCTTACGAGCTCAAATGGATCGACCCGAATGTCGCCGGCAGTCGCTGGCGCAGCCTGATCGCATTGACGGACAGCAGCGACGGCAATGGCCAGGAACTGGAGCTGGAGAAGCCCTTCTATTCCCTCGATTCGCGATGGAGCGCCGGCATCTCCTTTGATCACATCGACTCTATTGAAAGCGTCTACCGGCTAGGAGAAGCCGTAACCGAATATCGGCGCGACGCGCAGACCGCCGACCTGCGCTACGGCTGGTCCGCTGGCCTGCGCGACGGCTGGGCACGTCGCTGGATCGCGGGCCTGCGCCAAGAAGAGGCAAAGTTCTCCGAGTCACCAGATGCCACGATCCCGGTGACACTCCCTTCAGACCGGGATCTCTACTATCCGTACCTGCGGCTCGAGGGCATCGAGGATGACTTCGAGACGGCCCTCAATCTCGACCAGATTGCGCGCACTGAAGACCAGCACTTCGGAACACGCTATTCGCTCGAACTCGGTTGGGCCGCGACCGCTTACGGATCGGATCGTGATGCGGCGCTGCTGCGCGCCGAGGCCAGCCGCGGGTTTCACGGCGGCGATGGCCACTCGCTGTTTCTCGCCGGCGGACTGACGAGCCGGATCGAGGATGGCGCGGTGTGGGATGCATTGATCTCCGGGGCGCTCCGTTATTACTGGCGTACCAGTCCGCGCAGCACGTTTTTTGCCTCGCTGTCTGGCGACGTCGGCCAGGATCTCGATGCCGATCATGAGCTTTACCTCGGGGGTGACAACGGCCTGCGCGGTTATCCCCTGCGCTACCAGACCGGCAGCAGCCGCGCATTGCTTACCATCGAGCAACGCTACTATTCGAAGTATTCACTGTGGAAGCTGGCCCAGATTGGTGGTGCCGTATTCTTTGACATCGGCCGCACATGGGGTGAGTCGGCGTTCCTGCCGACCAACAATCTCGGCATTCTCAAAGACATCGGCTTTGGCCTGCGCCTCGGCAATACTCGTTCAGGGCTCGCCAATGTCCTCCATCTGGACATCGCGTTTCCCCTCGACGGCGATAGTTCCATCAGCAATGTTCAGTTCCTGGTGGAAACCAAGCGCAGTTTCTGACACCCGACATGATCAACCAGAATCCGGACGATGAAGCACGCCGCCTGTTCTGGCGCCGTCATGCGCTGTGGCCGGGGTTGATGTTTGCGGGACTATTCGCGATCGTGATCCTGGGGCGCCTGGATCTGCGCATCGCGGATGAATTCTTCTTTGACCGTCAGGCAGACGTCTGGATCGGAGCGAATACCTGGTGGGCGGTTGATTTCATCCACACCGGCGGCGGCTGGTTCGTGCGCCTGATCGGACTGGCGGCCCTGATGACGCTGGTATCGGGCTACTGGCTGCCACGATTGCGCCGCTGGCGCCGTGACGCCGCCTACCTCACGCTCGCGCTGATCCTGGTACCTACCGTAGTTGGCGCCCTGCAGTTGGTCACCAACGTCGACTGCCCCTGGAGTCTTGACCGGTACGGAGGTGACCGACCGTACGTCAGCCTGCTGGCTGATCGTCCGGACGACCTGCCGCG